>NZ_NQXW01000003.1:0-193915 GCF_002287425.1 Megasphaera sp. ASD88
ATAGAGTAAGATGATGATAGTGGCACATAGGTTTCCTCCGAGATATAGATTTTGTTTGGTAGCATTATTATATCAGAAACCTATGTGTCATTTTTTATAGGTGTTGCACTTGTATTGTAAATTCGCCGCATAATCAGAAGACGACGATCAACGAAGCGGTGCGCCTTATGGACTTGAGCCGCAGCGCCTACTATAAGTATAAGGATTACGTCTTTCCCTTCCATGATGTAACACAAGGGCGCGTCGTGACGATTTCTCTTATGGTATTGGACAAGCCAGGCGAGTTGTCGCAGATATTAAATGCCGTAGCGGAAAGCAACTGCAGTATCCTGACGATTAATCAGGGCATTCCGCTGCAGGGTATTGCCGATGTCAGCATTTCCATTGAAACGAAGGAAATGACCATTGCCGTCGATGATTTGATTAAACGGCTGGAAGATCTGTCCGGCGTCCGCAAGGTAGAAATCATCGGCCAGGCGTGAGAATATAGACAAGATTCAGAAGGGGGATTATTATGAAAAAAGTGTCGATTGCATTATTGGGGTGCGGTACCGTTGGAAAAGGCGTCATCGATTTGCTGGCCATGAACGGCCCGCTGATTGAAGAACAGCTCGATACGGAAATTACGATTAAGCGCGTCTTGATTCGGGATATGCCGAAATATGAACAGATGGAATTGCCTGACGATATTTTGCTTACGACGGACTTTGCCGATATCGTCAACGATGACGAAATAGAGATTGTCGTTGAAGTCATGGGCAGCGCCGATTTTGCCAAGGACTGCATTGAGCAGTGCTTCAAAAAAGGCAAGAGCGTAGTCAGCGCCAACAAGGACCTCATTGCCGATTACGGTATGCCTTTGCTGAAGATGGCTAAGGAATGCAACGTAGACTTCCAGTTTGAAGCCAGCGTCGCCGGCGGGATTCCCATCGTGCGGCCTATGTACTCCTCTCTCAACAGCAATACGATGGAAGAAATCATCGGCATCATGAACGGCACGACAAACTATATTTTGTCGAATATGACCGATACGGGCATGTCCTATGAAACGGCGCTGAAGGAAGCTCAGGAAAAGGGCTATGCCGAAGCGGATCCGACGAACGACGTCAGCGGCTACGACGCAGGACGTAAAATCGCCATATTGGCCACGCTGGGCTTCCATTCGGCTCTTACCTTTAATGACGTATCTGTCGAAGGGATTGAAAACATCGCCCAGGAAGACATTCAGCATGCCCGGGAAATGGGCTACGTCATTAAGCTGCTGGCTATCGCCCGCCAGGATGGGGACGGCATATCCTTGAATGTCCATCCGGCCTTTATCCGCAAGGGCCACCCGCTGGCCAACGTCGGCGGCGCGTACAACGCCGTATACGTCCGCGGTAACTGCGTAGGCGACGTCATGTTCTACGGTCAGGGCGCAGGGTCCCTTCCGACGGCCAGCGCCGTCGTCAGCGACGTCATGAACGTCATTCTCCACTGCAACATCAACATTACAGGCAGCCGCGATTTCGTATGGCACGACCCGAAGCTGAAGCCGCAGGACTCGATTTGCGCACCTTATTACCTGCGCATGGTCGTAGACAATGCGCCCGGCGTATTGTCCAGCATTTCCGCTGTCTTGGCGCAGCATAAAATTAGTATCCGCTCTTTGATCCAGAAAGATGAGACGACGGAAATCGCCGAAATCGTCATCTTGATCGACAGCTCGGCAGCCGGCTTGGTGAACCAATCCTTGAAGGAAATTGAAGAGCTGGCCTGCGTCCGCAAGATTGCCAATGCGATCCGCGTTATCGAGGTATAATTATGACGACAAGAACACTGCACGTGCAGGTGCCGGCCACATCGGCGAATCTCGGTTCGGGATTCGACGCCGTCGGCATCGCTCTCAACTATTTCAACGAAATATATTTTACAGAAGATGATAAAGAGTTTATTTCCGTAGAAATCGAAGGCTTGGGAAAGGGTGAAATTCCCGAAACCTTTGCCGATAATATGGTCGGCCAGGCTATGGAACGGGCCGCCGCATACAACGGCGGGGCCCTGCCTAAAGGCGGCGCAGTGAAGCTCGTCAACCGCATCCCGCCGGGACGGGGCATGGGCAGCAGCTCGTCGGCCATTATCGGCGGCATCCTCATCGGCGACGCCTTGACGGGCTCCAAGATGAGCAGGGAAGACATGCTGTCCCTGGCTACGGAAATCGAAGGTCATCCGGACAACGTCGCGCCGGCCTTGCTGGGAGGCCTGACGATTTCTATTATGGACGGCGGCAAGACCATGACCAACGTCGTGCCTGTCGGAGATGATTTATCCTTCATTACCGTATCTCCCGACGTGGAAGTATTTACGGAAGACGCCCGCGCCGTTCTGCCTAAGGAAATCGCCTATAAGGACGCCGTGTTCAACGTGAGCCGCGTCAGCTTCCTCGTCTCGTCCCTCGTCACGAAGCAGTACGATCGGCTGCAATACGGCCTGCAGGATAAGCTCCACGTGCCGTACCGCATCGGCCTCATTCCCGGCGGAGAGTCTGTCCTGAAAGCAGCCGAAGACGCCGGCGCCCTGGGTGCGACGATCAGCGGCTCCGGCTCGACGCTCATCGCCTTTGCCGTAGAAAACGAACAGGCGATTATGGAAGCTATGATGAACGAATTCAAGATACGGGGCATCGACTCGGAAGGCCATATCTTGAAATGCTGGAACGAGGGAGCGCAGATTCTCCCATGATACAAGACATAGCGCCTCATCAATACCATACGGAATACAACCCTGTCCCCGTCCAGGACGACAGCGTGATTCTCGCTTATCGGGGCCGGACCGTCTTAGTGCGGCTGGAAGGAGAGGACAAGTCCTTTTCCTATCCGACCTATGCCGATATGGCCGACGTGCCGGCAGAACGCTTTCGCTGGCTGTTCCGTGAAGACGACATCAATTATTTTTTAGCCTTGGAAGACATTCCGGAAGGCAAGGGCTTTGCCTATATATCCATCAACTTCATGCGCGCCGCCCGGCCCCGCTTTCAGGCCTTCGCCGGCGTGGCCGGACTGTCTCTGCATAACTGGTACAGTAATCATCGCTTCTGCGGCCAGTGCGGCCGTCCGATGGCCCACAGCGACGCCGAACGCATGGTGTACTGCGGCCATTGCCATACGATGATTTATCCGCGCATCTGCCCGGCTGTCATCGTTGCCGTGCGCAACGGAGATAAGCTCCTCGTATCGACCTACGCTGGCCGGGAATATACTCGGGCCGCTCTTATCGCCGGCTTTGCCGAAGTGGGCGAGACGATTGAGCAGACCGTTCATCGCGAAGTCATGGAGGAAGTAGGCGTTAAGGTCAAGAACCTCCGCTTCTACAAGAGCCAGCCCTGGTGCTTCACTGACACCCTCTTATTTGGTTTTTTCTGCGATCTGGACGGCGACGAAACCCTGCGCGTCGACCATCACGAGCTGGCCACGGCTCAGTGGGTAGAACGGCGCGACCTGCCGGACGACCCGGAACAGGCCAGCCTGACCATGGAAATGATTACCTTGTTTAAGCAGGGGAAGATGTAATGCCGTAGACATTTAACGCGTTTTCCGCAGTGCTGACTTCATAAGGATAACTTATTTTTTGCAGATATTGCCGCAGGGAATAGGTTATCCTTTTTGAATGCAAGGAATGGAAAGAAGGAAGTACGCCTTGCTTGAGCGATGCGGATTAAGGTATGTCTTGCGAGCGGTTAAAGGTCAGTAATTTTTATGTACAGCATGTGAAACGAAGTAAATTATTTGTTAGACTGGATGTCTGATTAAAAGGGGACGATGGAAAAATCATTGACAAGACTTTGTAAACTTGTTAGAATATTTATCAACACAAAAGCGATGAGCGGAAGAAGCTGCATGGCGCTATGGCAGAGAGGTGCCGGATTGGTGCGAAGGCATTCATAGCGAAGGCGGCGCGTCACCCGTGAGCCGGCAGGAGGAAAGGCCTGCCCGGATTGCAGCCGTTATTTGCATGATGAAGGGGCTTCGGCCGAGCCGGGGCAATTTAGGTGGTACCGCGGAAGATACAGCGTTCTTTCGTCCTAAGAGAGCTTAGGACGAAGGGGCGCTCTTTTTTATGGTTACAGGAGGGTTTGCAATGAAGTGGAACAAGGAAAGCTTAGGAACGTATTCGCCGAACGACATTGAAATGAAATGGTATGATTTCTGGGAACAAAACGGGTATTTTCATCAGGACGCCGATCCGTCGAGAAAGCCCTTCAGCATCGTCATGCCGCCGCCGAACGTCACGGGGCAGCTGCACATGGGCCATGCCCTGGACAATACGCTGCAGGATATTCTCGTCCGGTTTAAGCGCATGGAAGGCTATAACGTCGCCTGGATTCCGGGGACGGACCATGCCGGCATCGCCACGCAGGTAAAGGTAGAACAGCAGCTGGCCAAGGAAGAAGGCAAGACGCGCTACGATATTGGCCGCGAAGAATTTTTGAAACGCGTATGGGCCTGGAAGGAACAATACGGCAATCGCATCGAACAGCAGGTCCGCCGTTTGGGCTCGTCGTGCGACTGGAGCCGCAAGCGCTTTACCATGGACGATATCTGCGCCCGCGCCGTCCGCGAAGTATTCGTGTCTCTTTATGAAAAGGGCCTGATTTATCAGGGCCAGCGCATTACGAACTGGTGCCCTCACTGCCATACGGCCTTGAGCGATATCGAAGTCGACCATTCGGACGTACAGGGCCATTTGTGGTATGTCAAATACCCCGTCGTCGGCGAAGACGACTACATCATGATCGCCACGACCCGCCCGGAAACGATCATGGGCGATACGGCCGTCGCCGTAAACCCTGAAGACGAACGGATGAAGAAGTTTATCGGCAAAAAGGTCGTCATCCCTCTCGTAAACCGCGAAGTCGAAGTCATTGCCGACGACTACGTCGACATCGGATTCGGTACAGGCGCCGTAAAGATTACGCCGGCCCACGACCCGAACGACTTTGAAATGGGCCAGCGCCACAACCTGGAATCCATTATGATCATGAACCTCGACGGCACGATGAATGCCGAAGCCGGCGCGAAGTACGAAGGCATGACCCGCGAAGACTGCCGCAAGGCTGTCGTCGCCGATTTGGAAGAACTGGGCCTGCTGGATCACGTCGAAGAATTGAATCACGCCGTCGGCCACTGCTCGCGCTGCAAGACGACAGTCGAACCGTTCTCGACGAAGCAGTGGTTCGTCAAGATGAAGCCCCTTACGACGGCTGCCTTGAAAGCCGTCGCCGATAAGGAAACGCAGTTTGTGCCGGACCGCTTCGTCAAGACCTACAATCACTGGCTGGAAGACGTCCACGACTGGTGCATTTCCCGCCAGCTCTGGTGGGGCCATCAGATTCCGGCCTGGTACTGCGACGACTGCGGCGAAACGTCGGTCAGCCGTACTGATTTGACGGAATGCCCGCACTGCCACAGCAAGCATATCCATCAGGACCCGGACGTCCTCGATACGTGGTTCAGCTCGGCCCTGTGGCCCTTCTCGACGATGGGCTGGCCCGACACGACGGAAGATATTAAGCAGTTCTTCCCGACGAGCGTCCTCGTCACGGGCTACGACATCATCTTCTTCTGGGTAGCCCGCATGATGTTTACGACGTGCGAATTCATGAAGGACGTCCCGTTCCGCCACGTATTCATCCACGGCCTCGTCCGCGACAGCCAGGGCCGCAAGATGAGCAAGTCCCTGGGCAACGGCATCGATCCCTTGGGCGTATGCGAAGAGTACGGCGCCGACGCCCTGCGCTTTACCCTCGTGACGGGCAATACGCCGGGCAACGACATGCGTTTCTACATGGAACGGGTCGAAGCGAACCGCAACTTTGCCAATAAGATTTGGAATGCTTCCAAGTTCGTCATCATGAACTTGACGGATTACGACGAAACCTTCGTGCCCGAAGAATCGGACTTGACCCTGGCCGACCGCTGGATTTTGACCTCCTTCAACGACACGGTCCGCAAGGTGACGGCTGATTTCGACAACTTCGAATTGGGCGACGCCGCCGACGCCGTATACAACTTCATTTGGAACTCCTACTGCGACTGGTACATCGAGCTGGCGAAGCAGCGCCTGTACAAATCCGACGACGAACGGAGCAAGCGGACTGTACAGTATGTCCTCGTATACGTCCTGACGCACACGCTGGAAATGCTCCATCCCTTCATGCCCTTCGTTACGGAGCACCTGTGGCAGCACCTGCCGCACGAAGGGGAAAGCCTCATCGTAGCGCCGTGGCCGCAGGCTCAGTCCCAGTGGGATTTCGCCGCCGATGCCGCGACGATGAATACGCTCATGGAAGCGATCAAGGGCATCCGCAACATGCGCGCCGAATCGAACGTGCCCATGGGCAAGAAGGCTCCGGTCATCATGGCTCCTGCGACGGACGATATGGCCAAGACCTTGAAGACCTACGAAACATACTTCCATACGCTGGCCTTCGCCGACCACGTAACCTTGCTGGCTCCGGGCGAAGCGAAGCCGGAAAACGCCGTCGTAACGGTCGTGCCGGGCATCGAAGTATACCTCCAGCTCAAGGATTTGATCGACGTCGAAAAAGAAACGGCCCGCGTCCATAAGGAACAGGAAAAGATGGGTAAAGAAATCGAACGCCTCAACAAAAAGCTGTCCAACCAGGGCTTCTTAGCCAAGGCGCCGGCAGACGTCGTAGAAAAGGAAAAGGCCAAGTTAGCCGATTATACGGAAAAGATGGCCGCTCTCACGAAGCGTCTGGAAGATTTGGCAAAACTCTAAAAGAAGGCATAGTATGACCTACGAAGAAGCGATATATTATTTGGAACATGCCAGCCAATTCGGCATCCAAATGGGGCTCGGGCGCATTCGGGAACTCCTGAAGCGCCTGGACAATCCCCAGATGAAATATAAGACCGTCCATGTGACGGGGACGAATGGCAAGGGTTCCGTTACGGCTATGATCGCCAGCGCCCTGTGCTGTGCCGGCATCCGGACGGGCCGGTACACGTCGCCCCATCTGGAAGACTATACGGAGCGAATCCACGTCGACAGGGAAGACATCAGCCGGGAGGCCTTCGCCGAAGCCGTAGACGTCGTGTCCCAGGCCGTGGAAGCTATGGTAGCCGACGGCGTGGAACGGCCGACGGAATTTGAAATGATTACGGCAGCGGCCTTCTGGCACTTTGCCAAGGTCGGCGTGGAATACGCCGTCGTCGAAGTGGGCTTAGGCGGCCTTCTCGATTCGACGAATGTCGTCGTGCCGGAAGTATCGGTCATTACCAACGTGGCAATGGACCACATGAAGTACTGCGGCAATACGATAGAAGAAATCGCCGTCCAGAAGGCCGGCATCATCAAGGAAGGCGTGCCCGTCGTGACGACGGCGGAAGAACCGGCCTTGTCGGTTATCGCCCGCAAGGCCTATGAAATGAAGAGCCGCCTCTACGCTCTGGACCGCAGCTTCGACGTCGTAGGCAACGCCGGGCCGGCCGATCCGGCCGTCGGGCAGATGGTGACGGTGAGAGAGCGGTATGGCCGCGATATTACGGCGACGATTCCCCTCATGGGCAAGCACCAGCGCGTCAACTGCGCCGCCGCCGTCATGGCCCTGCTGCGTATTGCCAGCCGTGAAAAGCGGCTGACCCGCACGGCTCTGGAACGAGGCCTGGCGCAGGTACGGTGGCCGGGACGGTTTCAGGTGCTGCGCTGCGGCGGCGTCGACGTCGTCATCGACGGGGCCCACAACCCGGCCGGCATAGATACGTTCTGCAAGACCTACGACGATGTCTTCGGCACGCGGAAGAGAGTATTTCTCTTTTCCGTGCTGGCCGATAAAGACTACACCCACATGGTGCAGGAATTGTTCCATGAAGACGATTATGTCGTCTGTGCGCCGGCTCCGACGCCGCGGACGGCGGACCCGCGGCAGATGGCGGCTATGCTGCCGTGCCGTGCCGACTGGGCGGACTCTCTGGACGCCGGGCTGGACAAGGCCTTTGCCGCCGTGAAGGACGGAGAGGTCCTGTGCATCGTCGGTTCCCTGTATATCCAGGGCGACGTGCGGCGGTATTTGCGGAAGCATTACCGGCAGGAATAAGGGGAGGATTTTGTCCGGCCCAGGCCGGAGCGCTCTAGACCCCTTGTGTTATTTTTAGTATAATACAAGGCAAAGGAGCGATATCATGAACCCCGTGATGAATCAATATAAGATGAGCAGTCCCGCAGAACGGGCACGCCTCCGCGTGGTGTATGCCCTTCTGGGGACTGTCTTTTTTATGCCGGTCAATCTCATCGCCATGGAGATATGCCTGGCCCTGGCCGTCGTCTTTGCCGCCTTCTGCGGCTGGAAATACGGATTCGGCCCGGCGCCGTCCATTCCCCTGCTCGTGCCGGCGGCAGGCTTTTGCTTTGCGGCCCTGCTGTCCCTCGTCGGCTCGCCTCACGGGCTGATGGGATTTGCCTTTTATTGCTTTACCATCGTGCAATACGCCTTGTTGTATATGCTGGTCATCTTCTTCGTACGCGGCCAGGCCGAACGCCATCTGCTGCTGACGGGGCTGTTCGTCAGCGCCGCCGTGGTCTGCCTGTACGGATTGTACCAGTACGCCCACATGCTGACGCTGGGAGAGGCGGCGTGGGTCGATAACTCGGCCTTTCCCCTCCTGCAGCGCCGCATGTATTCGACGCTGTACAATCCCAACTTGCTGTCGGCTTTTCTCCTCATGGTCATGGGGGCTGCGGCTTCGATGACCATCTGCACCGGCCATCGGGCGCACCGCTGGCTGTACGTCGGCTTATTTGCCGCCTTGTCCCTGTGCCTGATCCTGACGTATTCCCGCGGCGCATGGCTCAGCGCGGCGGCGCTGGTGCTGTTCTTCGGCTTTGTCTGGGATAAGCGGCTGTGGGCCCTGTTTCTCCTCGTGCCGCCGGTGCTGCTGTTTTACCGCGGCGGCGTAACGAATCGGCTTATGTCGATTTTTTCGTACAGCGAAGCCGATACGTCTGTATCCATGCGCCTGGACATGTGGAACGGCGCGCTGGAAATGCTGGGAGACCATCCCGTCCTGGGCATCGGCTGGGGAGCTTTTAAGTATATGTATCCCGTGTACAACGAGTTTATTCAGCAGGCCGGCATTACGATTTATCACGCTCACAATATGTTTTTCAACATTGCGGCGGAGACGGGGCTGGCAGGATTTTTCTTCTTCCTGTGGTTTTTCCTGGGCTGCGGGTGGTACGGACTAAAGGTTTTGCGGCGCGGCGGTTTGTCCCATTTCGACCGGGCCGCGGCCATGACGATGAGCGCCGCCGTCATATCGCAGGCCGTATGCGGGTTAGGAGATTATGATTTATTTAGTACCCAAATTTCACTTACTTTTTGGCTGCTATGCGGCATATTTTCTAATATGTTCATTGATATTCAAAAAAATAAGAAAAAAAGTTTGCGAAATAATTCACAATGATATATAATATTCGTATGGGTGTTATAAAGAATTATAATGGCGTGTTATAGCTGAAAAGAATAGATTGAATTTTGGGAGGATTTTTCTATGAGACAAAAAAAGGCTATATCAGATGCCGTCATCGAAAGATTGCCCTTGTATTACAGAGATTTATTGTTATTGCAAGATGCAGGGATTGATATTATATCGTCCGAGAAATTAGGTGAACGGCTGGGCATTACGCCGGAACAGATCCGCAAGGATTTGACGTGTTTCGGCGCGTTTGGAAAGAAAGGCGTAGGGTATTACGTCAGCGAGCTGTGTCAGCAGATCGTGGAAATCATCGGGCTGCAGCAGCATTGGAAAATCGGCATTGCCGGCATCGGCCATCTGGGCTGGGCCTTGGCTAACTATAAGACCTTCGGACGCCTGGGATTCCGTACGGCCGGCCTGTTCGACGTCGACCACCGGATTATCGGACAGAACGTCGGCGGCGTCGTCGTCACGCCTATTGCCGACATGAAGGACGTCATCCGGAAGGAAGGCATTCAAATCGGCATCATTACGACGCCTGCCGCCGTCGCGCAGCAGGTGGCGGACCAAATGGTGGAAGCGGGCATTCAGGGGATTTTTTCCTTCGCGCCCCTGCGCCTCACCGTGCCGGACAATATCTTCGTATTCCGCGAAGACCTGTCCATCGGCCTGAGCCGCATTTCCTATTATTTGACCAATAAAAAAGAAGACTGACCGTCCTGCGGGAACGTAAGAGAGCCCGGCGCCGATGCGCCAGGCTCTTTTGATGTTGGATTAATTTGTTTCGCTGCAGTCTCCGCTGAGTCCCAGGTCGTCGCGATAGGCCTGCGTGGCCTGGCTGGCAGAGATATAGCCTTGCTCGGCCATGAGAGCCAGGACGACTTGCTGCCGCTTGCGGGCGGCGTCGTAGTGTTCCAGGGGATTATAATAGGTCGGAGCCTGCAGCAGTCCGGCCAGCATAGACGACTGGGACAGGCGCAGCTCGTCGGGGCCGATGCCGTAATAGGTACGGCACGCTTCGTAGAGGCCCGTGGCGTTGGCGCCAAAATAAGCCGTATTAAGATAAATTTCCAATATGTCGTCCTTGCTGTAGTAGTGCTCCAGCAGAAAGGCCAGTATGACTTCCTGCACCTTGCGGCTCAGCGTTCGTTCGTGGGACAGGAATACGTTTTTGACGACCTGCTGGCTGATGGTGCTGCCGCCTTCTACGGTTTCGCCGGAATAGAGGTTGACTGCGGCGGCGCGGATGATGCCGATAGGGTCGATGGCCCCGTGGCTGTAAAACCGCCGGTCCTCCGTGGCGATGACGGCCTGGCGCAGGGACTGCGGTACGATGTTGATGGACACGTACATGGGAATACGGGCCATCTTGGCATCCATGGCCTCTTCAAAGTGGAGATAGACGTAAGCCTTTTCTTCCAGCGGTTTCAGCGGCGTCAGCCAGGACGATATAAACGATGCCGGCGCGGAACGTTCCGTGCGGCCTCCCGTATCCGGGCCGGAAATGAAGTCGGCAATCAGATTCCAGGAGCTGCAGGCGGCGAAGGCCAGCAAAAAGACGAGCAGTAATTTTTTCTTCATAATACCTCCATGATTCCTTATTATACCATAAGTCGGGCCGGACGAGGCAATACGGAGGCAGAAATGTGGGGCAGCGAGGGCGGATCGGCGCGATTTCTGCGGCTGCGAGTATTGGCAAGTCCCCTGTAAATAATGTATAATAATTTAGTATGGGAAACTATGTTATTTCTAACAAGAGAAAGGAGGGCATATTTATGTCTAATGTGGCGCAAACTACCTTGGCGAAGTCCGTATCGTACAGCGGTATCGGCCTGCACGCGGCCGAGGAAGTCCACATGGTGCTGTGCCCTGCTCCGGCTAATACAGGCATTGTATTCATCCGTACCGACTTGCCGGGCCGTCCGTCCGTAAAGGCCCATTTGTCCAATGTGACCAATACGATGCGGGCGACGACGCTGGAAGACGGCGAAGCGAAGGTGTTTACGGTAGAGCATGTATTGTCGGCGTTGAACGGATTGCAAATAGATAACTGCATCATAGAAATGGATTCGGCAGAGCCGCCCGTAGCGGACGGCAGCAGCCTGAATTTCGTCGAACTTATCGAACAGGCCGGCGTGAAGGAGCTGGACGAGGCGCGGCGGGAATTGGTCGTGCGCCGGCAGCATCTCGTGCAGGAAGACGATAAGTTCATCGCCATCGTGCCGTACGACGGCTTCCGCATCACCTTTACGTCCATCAACCCCCATCCGCTGCTGGGCGTGCAGTTTTTCGACGCGGAAATCACCAAGGAGTCCTATGTGAAGGAAATCGCCTACGCCCGCACCATCGCCTTTACGGAAGAGCTGGAAATGATGAAGAAGCTGGGATTAGGCAAGGGCGGCACCCTGGAAAACGTCGTCGTATACGACAAGGAGGAATGCCTGTCGGTACCTCGCGTCGACGACGAGCTGGTACGCCATAAGGTGCTGGATATCATCGGAGACATGGCAATGATCGGCCGTCCCCTGAAGGGGCATATCATTGCCGTAAAATCAAGCCATAAATTGAACAGTCTTCTGACGAATAAAATTGCGGAAGAATTAGATTAAGGAGGAATTCATATGATTTTGGAAGTAACGGATATTATGGAAATTTTGCCTCATCGCTATCCTATGCTGCTCGTAGACCGCATCATTGAGCTGGAACCGATGAAATACGCTATCGGCATTAAGAACGCGACGTTCAACGAACTGTTTTTCCAGGGCCACTTCCCGGGCCAGCCGGTTATGCCGGGCGTGCTGCTGGCGGAAGCCATGGCCCAGGTCGGCGGCGTCACGCTGCTCTATCCGGAAGAAAACCGCGGCCTGATTCCGTATTTTACGGGCATCGACAAGCTGCGCTTCCGTCACCCCGTCCATCCGGGCGATCAGGTCATCATGCGCGCCGATATTGAAAAGATCAAAGGCCGCATGGGCAAGGTAAAAGCGCAGTGCCACGTAGGCGACACCCTTTGCGCCGAAGGCGAATACTTATTCGCTCTCATGCCGGGTCAGAACAGCAAGAAATAATTTTATTGCATTTTTGTCGGATGTAAGAGAAAAACGGCGAAAATGGGAGATAGGTAAATAAAATGTGCTGTTTTTAAAGTGAAAAAGAGGGCATATTTTTCTTTTTGACATACGACTATATACCGTAGAGAGGGATTAATTTAAACAAGCTCCTGCTGTGGCGGCGGCAGGAACGCGAGGAGTGACTTGAATGACCGAGGAAAAAGAAACTATGCGGCAAAGCATAATACATCCAACGGCTGTTATAGATCCGGCGGCGCAGATCGGCGCCGGCGTAAAAATTGGCCCTTATGCCGTGATTGGCCCGAACGTCGTCATCGGCGACGGCACGGAAATTATGGCTCATGTTACGATCGACGGCTGGACGAGAATCGGCAAGAACTGCCGGTTCTTCCCCAGCGCGTCCATCGGCTCGGAACCGCAGGATTTGAAATTTAAAGGCGAAAAAAGCTATGTCATCATCGGCGACCGCTCCGTATTCCGCGAATTCGTAACGGTCAGCCGCGCTACGGGCGAAGAAGAGGAAACGCGGATCGGCAACGACTGCCTGTTCCAGGCGTGCACCCATGTCGCCCATAACTGCATTATCGGCAATAACGTCATCATGAGCAACTGCGCCGGCTTGGCCGGCCACGTCGTCGTAGAAGACCGCGTCGTTATCGGCGGCATCGCCGGCGTGCATCAATTCGTCAAGATCGGCAGAAACAGCATGATCGGCGGCTTAGCCAAAGTCGTGCAGGATATTCCGCCCTTCGTCATCGCCGACGGCCAGCCGGCGCGCTGCATCGGCCTGAACAGCGTAGGCCTGTCGCGCGCGGGGATTCCTGAAAACGTGCGGCGCGAGCTGAAAAAGGCCTTCCGCCTGCTCTACCGTTCCGGCTTGAACTTAGGCCAGGCGATTGCCGAAATGGAACAGGAGCTGGACAGCTCGGAAGAAGTTGAACATTTTCTCCGGTTCCTCCGCAATGCTGATCGGGGCATTTGCCGGGGCACGAAAGACTGACGGATACGAAAAAGGAGGGAGATGCGTTCTCGCCTCCTTTTTTTCTTGTAATATGTGCTGTATTACTGACATACGGCGCATTTTTTTGTATAATATAAAAATGGATATTTTATTCATTTGTAAGGGTGATACGCAATGGAAAAAGTCGGATTGTTCGCTGGCGTAGGCCAGCTGCCTGTAGAATTTATGCGCGCCGCCAAGATGCTGGGCCATGAAGTTGTAGTCATCGCCGTCGTCGACGGCGTAGCGCCGGAGTTGGAGCAAGAAGCCGACGCTTACTACGCCATCAACGTGGCCAAGCTGGATAAGGTCATTAAGACCATGAAAAAGGAAGGCGTGACCAAGGTCACGATGATCGGCAAGGTTACGAAGGAAATCCTGTTCAAGGGGCTGAAATTCCCTGACTTGCGGGCTATTAAGCTGCTGGCAAAGCTCCGCAACCGCAAGGACGATACGATTATGCTGGCGATTGTCGAAGAAATCGAAAAGGACGGCATTGAAGTCGTCGACCAGACGCTGTACCTCAAGCCGCTCATGCCGCCGACGGGCGTGCTGACGAAGCGCCGGCCTACTCCGGAAGAAGAGGACGATATCCGCTTCGGTTTCGTCACGGCAAAAGCCATGGGCGGCATGGATATCGGCCAGACTGTCGTCGTAAAAAACAAGGCCGTCATGGCTGTCGAAGCCATTGAAGGCACGGACGCCTGTATCCGCCGCGGCGGCGAGCTGGGACGGGGAAAATCGGTCGTCGTAAAGGTCGCCAAGCCGAATCAGGACGTGCGGTTCGACGTGCCGGCCGTAGGCAAGCAGACCATTCAATCCATGCTGGACAGCGGCTGCACCGTCCTGGCGATGGAAGCGGAACGGACCTTGTTTGTGGAACAGGAAGAGGTCTTGAAGCTGGCCAATGCCCACGATTTGTGCATCTGCGCCGTAGATAAGACGTTCTGACAGAGGAGTTTTCATGAAAATCATGTTTTCCGCCGGCGAAGCGTCCGGCGATATGCACGGCGCCAACTTAGCGAAAGCCCTGCGGGAACTGGACCCCAGCGTAGAATTGCTGGGCATGGGCGGAGCCCGTATGGAAGAGGCCGGTGTAAACATCATATATGATATTAAAAATCTGGGATTTATCGGCGTAGGCGAAATTCTGCGCAAGATTCCCTTTTTCTTCCGTCTCCGCGATTTTCTCATCCGGAAGATGAAGGAAGAAAAACCGGATTTGCTGGTCTGCATCGATTATCCCGGCTTTAATATGCAGCTCATCAAGAAGGCCAAGGCTGCCGGCATTACCGTCGTCTATTACATCTTGCCGACGATCTGGGCCTGGCACAAGAGCCGGGGCCATACGATTGCCAAGTATTCCGATTTGGCTATTTCCCTGTTTCCCTTTGAGGCGGACATGTATAAGGCCATGGGGACGAACGTCGTCTATGCGGGCCATCCCCTTCTCGACTCGGTCCATCCGTCTATGAGCCGCGGCGAAGCGGAGGCCTTTTTCGGCCTGGATGCCAGCAAGAAGACGATACTGCTCATGCCGGGCAGCCGGATGCAGGAAGTGCGGGGATTGCTGCCGGTCATGCTGGAAGGCGTACGGAAGATACAGGAAACGGTGCCCGATGTGCAGTGCCTTTTGCCGCGGGCTTCGACGATCGATACGTCGGTGCTGGAAGAGATCATAGGGGAGCATGATGTTCCCGTCACGATCGGTGAGAATACCCATGTATACGATATGATGCAGGTCAGCACGGCGGCTATTGCCGCCTCGGGGACGGCGACGCTGGAAACGGCCCTCATGAAGGTGCCTACCCTTTTGGTGTACCGCGTGGCGCCCCTTACGTACTGGCTGTCGAAAGTATTAGTTCACATAGAAAATATCGGCCTTCCCAATATCATCATGGGGCGGCGCATCATGCCGGAGCTGTGGCAGGACGACGTGACGCCTGAGGGCATCGCCAGTGTCGTCGCGCCGTTATTGCACGATGCCGGGCGCTGGGAACAGCTGCGGGACGCCATGGCCGACGTAGGCCGCA
Organism: Megasphaera sp. ASD88; assembly: GCF_002287425.1. Taxonomy (NCBI): domain Bacteria; kingdom Bacillati; phylum Bacillota; class Negativicutes; order Veillonellales; family Veillonellaceae; genus Megasphaera; species Megasphaera sp. ASD88. Next base: position 15,581 of record NZ_NQXW01000003.1, read on the forward strand.
CCATGGGCGAAGCCGGCTCCGTACGCCGCATCGCCCGGACGATATTACATTTTGCTAAGGAGAACCATCCGAATGAAGCAATATAACAGCTGGCAAAGCTATAAACGTTTGTTGAGGTTTATTACGCCGTATAAAAAACGCCTCGTCGTAGCCGTTATTTGTATGGCCTTTTCCGGCGCGAGCAACGTCGTCGTGCCGTGGCTGATTAAAGACGTTATCGATAAGGTATTGGCGAATAAGGATATTTATACGCTCAACCTCATCGTCATCAGTATTTTGGTATTGTTCCTCCTGCGCGGCTTTTTCTATTTCGGCGAACGCTACCTCATGAGCTTCGTCGGGCAGCGAATCGTAAACGACATACGGGAGAAGCTGTACCGTCATCTGCAGATTTTATCGCTGTCGTATTTTGACCGCCGCAAGACCGGGAATATCATGAGCAACCTGACGAACGATGTCACGGCGCTGCAGACGGCCATTGCCGGCAACCTGATATCCTTCGTGCAGGAATCGGTCATCCTCATCGGCTCCCTCGTTTCGATGCTGGTGCTGAACTGGAAGCTGACCCTGCTGACCCTGGTCATCGTGCCCCTCGTCGTCGTGACGATCAACGTATTCGGCAAGCGATTGCGCCGGGCCGGCCACGAAGTGCAGGGCAAGATGGCCGATATTACGGCCCTTTTGGAAGAGGCCATTTCCGGCATCCGCATTATCCGTTCCTTTAACCGCGAGGCCTTTGAAATCAAACGGTTCGTCAAGCAGAACGACAACAACTTCTGGGCCCTCATGAAGACGACGCGGCTGACGGCTATGCTGACGCCGTTCATTCAGTTTTTTGCAGCCATCGCCATTACGGGGATTATCTGGTACGGCGGCATGAGCGTCATCGACGGCGATATGACGGCCGGCGAGCTCATCGCCTTCCTGATTTACGCCATCAACCTGGCCAATCCCGTGCGGCGCATCAGCGAAATATACGGCGATATCCAGCGGTCCCTGGCCGCTGCCGACCGGGTATTCGAAACCCTCGACACGGAACCGGACGTCAAAGAAAAGGAAGGCGCCGTCGAATTGCCGCCCGTACAGGGCCACATCGAATTCGACCACATTTCCTTTGCCTATGACGCGGAGCATCCGGCCCTTACGGATTTCAACCTGTCCGTCAAGCCCGGCCAGATCGTAGCCCTCGTCGGACCCAGCGGCGCCGGGAAATCGACGGTGGCCAACTTGCTGCCTCGTTTCTATGACGTGACGAGCGGCCGCCTGACCATCGATGGCGTCGACGTCCGCGACGTGACCTTTTCCTCACTGCGCCAGCAAATCGGCTTGGTGCCGCAGGAGACGATGCTGTTCAACGCGACGGTCCGGGAAAATATCCTTTACGGCCGGCTGGACGCCAGCGACGACGAAATCGTAGCGGCTGCCAAGGCGGCCAACGCCCATGACTTCATCATGAGCCTGCCTCACGGCTATGAATCCATCGTCGGCGACCGGGGCAGCGCTTTGTCCGGCGGCCAGCGCCAGCGCATCGCCATCGCCCGGGCTATCTTGAAGAATCCGCGGATTCTCATCCTCGACGAAGCGACGTCGGCCCTCGATACGGAAAGCGAAAAGATCGTGCAGGCCGCTCTGGACCGCCTGATGGAAGGACGGACGGCCGTCGTCATCGCCCACCGCCTGAGCACGGTGCGCGACGCCGACCATATCGTCGTCATCGACCACGGCCATATCGCCGAAGAAGGAACCCATGAAGAGCTGCTGGCTAAAAAGGGCTTGTATGCGAATTTGTATGCCGTGCAGTTTAAAGATAACGCAGAAGGATAAGATTCATGAAGACAAATATGAGAGCCCAATCCATGTATTGGCTGTACAACGTACTGCTGCTGGTGTATTGGGCGACGCTGATTCCCATGCTCATTTACCGCCTGATTCGCGAAGAAGGCTTTTATCAGCGCATCAAACAGAGCATCGGGTTTCTGCCGGATGATTTAAAAGAAAAAATATCGAACCGCCACGCCATCTGGGTACACGCCGCGTCGGTCGGAGAAATCGTAGCGGCCAGCCCTATCGTGCGGGAAATGCGCAAGACCCATCCGAACGAGGTCATCATCGTGTCCGTCGTCACGGCGACGGGGTTCCGCATGGCCCATCAGATTATCAAGGGCGCCGACGGGATTTTATATTTCCCTCTGGACCTGCCGTACCTGACAGACCGCATTTTGACCATCGTCAAGCCGCGGGCTATTGTCCTCGTCGAGACGGAAATCTGGCCGAACTTCCTGCGCATCGCGGCCCGCAAGAATATTCCCGTCATGATGATGAACGGGCGCATCAGCCGCCGTAGCTCCAGCCGGTACCGCATGATTACCTTCTTTACGCGCCGCGTCTTGTCGACGATTTACGTGTTCTGCATGCAGAGCCGCATCGACGCCCAATATATCATCGATATCGGCGCCGACCCCAATAAGGTCATCGTCACGGGCAATACGAAGTACGACCAGACCTACGGCATCGTGACGGATGAAGAAAAGAAACGCTACCTCAAGGAGCTGGGATTCGACGAAAACACCTATCCCATCATGATTGCCGGCAGCACCCATAAGGGGGAAAACATGTCGGTATACAAGGCGTTCTGCAATATACGGAATCATTTCCCCGGAGCGAAGCTCATCATAGCGCCGCGCTACATTCATCAGGCCGACCTCATTTACGACGAAGGCGTCAAGCACGGCGTGACGATGGTCAAACGCAGCGACATGGTAGCGGGAAAGCAAATTGCCGGCCCATACGACGGCGTCCTCCTCGATACGATCGGCGAGCTGGGCCGGGTGTACAGCCTGGGCGATTTGATCTTCGTCGGCGGCAGCCTGGCCCATATCGGCGGCCATAATATCCTGGAGCCGGCGGCGCACGGCAAGCCGATTGTCGTCGGGCCGAACATGTTTAATTTCGTAGAAATTTTCGATCTTCTCAGCAGCCGCGGCGCCTGCGTCATGGTGCGGAATGAAGAAGAGTTTATTGATACCTGTTTGGATATACTGATTCACCCTGAAAAGGCGGAAGAAATGAAGCGCCACTGCCTGGAAATCGTCGAAGAAAATCAAGGGGCGACCAAGAAGAACCTCGACGAGCTGCAGCGGCTGCTGGACGAAGTATACGGACATTATGAAGTAGACAAGAAGTAAGCATCGGAGATGAGCATATGGCATTGCGCACGAAACTTGCCGCGTACTTTCTCGATTTGATGAACGCCTCGTCCTCCCATTGCTGGGACGGGCTGGTGCTGGGCGCGCTGGAGCGTGCCGCCGTCCTGTACCGGAAGGGCGTCGAGAAAAAATACCGTTCCTATGCGGACCATCCGGAACGGCAGGCCCGGCTGGACGCCGTCGTCATCAGCCTCGGCAACATTACCGTCGGCGGGACGGGAAAGACGCCGGCAGCCTGTATGCTGGCCCAGCGGCTGCAGCGGGAAGGATACCGCGTAGCCCTGCTCAACCGGGGATACCGCTCCCAGAAGGAACACGACGGGGCGGTCATGTCCGACGGACGGCAGGTGCTGCTGTCGGCGGCGGAAGGCGGCGACGAAGCGTGCCTCATGGCCCGCAGCCTGCCGGGGATTCCTGTCGTCATCGGACGGGAACGCCGACGGAGCGGACAAATGGCTATCGAACAGTTCGGCTCGCAGGTCTTGCTGCTGGACGACGGTTTTCAGCACTGGCAGCTGCATCGGGACTTGGATATCGTCCTCGTCGACGCGACCAATCCCTTCGGCAACGGCAAGGTATTGCCGCGGGGGATTCTGCGCGAGCCCATGGAGCACCTGAATCGGGCCGGCCTGTTTCTCATTACGAAATGCGACCAGGCGTCGCGGGAAGCCATTGACGCCGTGTACAGCACGTTACAGGCCTATAATCCCGACGCGCCCATTGCAGAATCGGTCCATCGGGCTAAGTGGTGCATATCCTTCGGCGACTGGAACGGCATGAAGGGGCGGGAAAACTGCCAGGCTCTTCCTAAGGGAACGAAGGCCGTCGCCGTATCGGCCTTGGGAAACCCGGCGTCCTTTGAGCAGACGATTCGCTCCTTTGGATATGACGTCGTTCAGGCTCTGCGTTACGACGACCACCATCACTATGGAACCGATGACATGGCGGCGATGAAAAAGGCGGCAGACGCCGCAGGCGCCGTGCTGATTACGACGGAAAAGGACGCCGTAAAGCTCAATCCGGAATGGATCAGACAATACGATCTGCCCCTGTACGTCCTGGGCATTTCGCTGGAGATTACCAGGGGCGGAGAACAGATAGATAAGGTATTACGCCACGTAATAGGAGGTTAGGTTATGAAATTTGTATGCATCATCCCATCCCGCTACGCCTCGACGCGCCTGCCGGGCAAGCCGCTGGCCGATATTGCCGGCAAGCCTATGGTGCAGCGCGTATATGAACAAGCGGCGAAGGCGGCAAAGCTGGAACAAGTCGTTGTCGCCGTCGATAATCCGAAAGTGTACGACACGGTCGTCTCCTTCGGCGGCCATGCCGTCATGACTCGGGAAGACCATGCCAACGGCACGGACCGCCTGGCCGAGGCGGTAGCTCATTTCCCTGACGCCGATGTCATCGTCAACGTTCAGGGCGACGAGCCCCTCATTGCGCCCGACGTCATCGACGCCTTGTGCGCCGTCTTTGAAGAAGACCCGTCCCTGTCCATGGCTACGGTCGCCTCGCCGCTGGCAGAGGAAGAGTACAATGAGCCGAGCGCCGTCAAGGTTGTCATGAATCAGAAAGACGAAGCCATGTACTTTTCCAGATCACTGATTCCCTATCCGCGCAACGCCTTTGACGATACGATACGCCCGTATAAGCACATCGGCATTTACGCCTACCGCCGCGATTTCCTGCTGCAGTACGCCGCTATGGAACAGACGCCGGCGGAAAAAGTGGAATCGCTGGAACAGTTGCGGGTTCTGGAAAATGGATATAAGATAAAGGTAATCAAGACAAATCATACGTTTATCGGCATCGATACGCCGGAAGACTTAGAACATATCCGCGCATACTTCGCGCAAAAGGGAGAATAACGCATATGATGGAACAAGTAAAACGCGTAGCCGTAGGAAATCAGACTGTCGGCGGAGACGGAAAGCTCTTCGTCATGGCCGGCCCCTGCGTGCTGGAAGAAACAGAACGGGTGCTGAATATCGGCCGGGAAATGAAGCGGATCTGCGAATCCCTGGGGGTCACGTATATCTTCAAGGCCTCCTTTGATAAGGCGAACCGCTCGTCCTACACGTCCTTCCGCGGCCCGGGACTGACGGAAGGGCTGCGCACCTTGAAGTATATTAAAGAAGAATTAGGCGTGCCCGTCGTCAGCGACGTCCACTCCATCGAGCAGGTAGAGCCAGCGGCAGAGGTGCTGGATATCCTGCAGATTCCCGCTTTCCTCTGCCGGCAGACGGACCTTCTGGAAGCGGCGGCGAAGACGGGCAAGTGCGTCAACGTAAAAAAGGGCCAGTTTATGGCCCCGGAAGACATGAAAAACGTCGTCGACAAGATCACCTATATGGGCAATGAAAATATCATGCTGACAGAACGGGGATTCTGCCTGGGATACCATAACCTCGTCGTCGACATGCGCAGTTTTCCCATTATGCGCAGCTTCGGCTATCCCGTCGTGTTCGACGCGACGCACAGCGTCCAGCTGCCCGGCGGTGCCGGCACGAAATCGGCAGGCCTTCGCCAGTACATCGGCAACCTGGCCAGAGCGGCAGCCGGCTCGGGCATCGACGGCGTGTTTATGGAAGTGCACGATAATCCTGCCGAAGCTTTATGCGACGGCCCGAATATGTTATACTTGTCGCAAGTAGAAGGCGTGCTGCGCGATATGATTGCCATCAACGACATTACCCGCAGAAGCGTCAGTACGGCGAAATAATATACAGAGGTGACATCACGATGGATATATTAGCAGAAGCAAGAGACGTACTCCAGCAAGAAGCAAAAGGCATTGAAAATCTCATTCCTACGCTGGATCAAAACTTCGTCAATGCCGTGCATATGATCATGGAATCGAAAGGCCGCACTATTGTAACCGGCATGGGAAAATCGGGCCATATCGCCCGCAAGGTGTCGGCGACGCTGTCGAGCACGGGCACGCCGTCTATTTTCCTCCACCCGGCCGAAGGCATTCACGGCGACTTGGGCATGGTAACGGGAGACGACGTCGTCCTGGCCTTTTCCAACAGCGGCGAAACCGTAGAAATTTTGAATATCCTGCCGTCGCTGAAACGAATCGGCGCTAAAATCATCGCCGTCGTAGGCAACCACAACTCGACGCTGGCTAAAAATTCCGACGTCATCCTCGACGCATCCGTCGAAAAGGAAGCCTGCCCTCTGGGATTAGCGCCGACGACGAGCACGACCGTGGCCTTAGCTCTCGGCGACGCCCTGGCTATCGTCCTGCTGTCGTGCCATCACTTTACGAAAAATCAGTTCGCCATTTATCATCCCGGCGGAGCTCTCGGCCGCAAGCTGCTCATGACCGTTGAAAACGTCATGCACAAGGGCAATGACAATCCGGTCATTTCCGAAGACAGCATCGTGCAGGACGCTCTGTTCATGATGACGGAAAAGGGATTGGGCGCCGTGTCGGTCGTCGACGAAGAAGGCCGCCTCGTCGGCCTCGTTACGGACGGCGACGTTCGCCGCGGTCTGGAAACGGGATCTAACTTCCTCCAGTGGCCTGTCGACGCCATGATGACTAAAAATCCCCGTCAGATTACGAGCGATAAGCTGGCTGCCGAAGCCCTTCATATCATGGAAAAGAACCAGCCCCGCCCGATTACGGTACTGCCCGTCGTCGACGGCGACGGCAAGGCCGTCGGCATGGTTCATCTGACGGACTTGCTGCGGCAGGGAGTCGTCTGATGGACGGCTGGAGAGACATAAAATTGTTGGCCTTCGACGTAGACGGAGTGCTGACGGACGGTACGATTTACTACGGCCCCGGCGGCGACGCCATGAAGGGCTTTTCCGCCCGCGACGGCATGGGGATTTCCCTGGCCCGGGCGGCAGGTCTGAAAACGGCCATTATTACGGGACGCCGTTCGCCTATGGTCGAGCGGCGGGCCGCGGATCTGCATATCGACTACGTGATGCAGAATACGTCGGACAAGCTGGCCGCCTTTTCCCAGCTTTGCCGGGACCTGGGCATATCGATGGGGGAAGCCGCCTATATGGGCGACGATTTGAATGACCTGGCCGTCGTGGCGAATGCCGGATGCGGCGCTTCGCCGGCCGACGGCTGCGCGGAGGTGCGCGAGGCGGCCTCCTTTGTATCGGCCTATGCCGGCGGCCACGGCGCGCTGCGCGAGTGGGTCGAATATATTTTAAAACAGCAGCACCAGTGGGACAGTGTCCTCAGCCGCTATATGAGCGGCATGGCAGCAGTGATTCAATAGTAGAAAGGAGCGTCTGTATTGTGTTTAAGGATTGGCAGTATCACGCTGCGCGGGGATTAGGTAAGTTGCTGTGCTGTCTTCCGTATCCAGCCATTATTTCTTTGGGACGAACCTTAGGCCCGGTTATAGGAAAGCGATTGAAAAAACAGTACGAGCGCGGAATTTTCCACATCATGCGCGGCATGGAATGCGATAGGGGCGCAGCGGAACAGATCATGCACGGCCTGTTTCAGAATTTGGGCCAGTCGCTGATGGAAATTCTCTACACGCCGAAGCTGAATAAAGATAATATTTCCCAGTATGTTACGCTGGAGCATCCGGAACGGCTGGACGCGGCGCTGAAAGAAAATAAAGGCGTCATCGTGCTGACCGGCCACATCGGCAACTGGGAATGGATGGGCGCGTCGCTGGCCCTGTACGGCTATCCGACGACGACTATCGTCAAAAAGCAGCCGAACGACCAGGTGACGCGGCTCCTCAATGAAAATCGCGAAATGATGGGACTGGAAGTATTTGCCCGCGGCGGGAATGAAATGATCATCGCCGCGCGGGCCTTGAAGCGCAAAAAAATATTGGGATTTTTGGCCGATCAGGACGGCGGATTTTACGGCGTTCCCCAGCCCTTTTTGGGGAAGATGTCGTCGACGCCGCGGGGACCGGCGCAGTTCGCCCGTAAATTCCGATCGCCTATCCTGCCGATTTTTGCGATTCACGACGAACACCACCGTCACCGCGTCGTCATCGGCGAGGTCATGTATTATGAAGATACGGGGAATAAGGACGAAGATATCGCCCGGCTGACCCGGAAGATGGCCGTGCTGACGGAACAGTTTATCAAAGATCACCCGACGGAATGGCTGTGGTTCCAGCACCGCTGGAGCACGGCGCCGGAAGAAATTATAGCGTTGCACCAAGGAGCGGAGGCAGACGGCAGTGACGATAACACAACTCAAGCAGAATAAAGGAAAACTTATCGGCGCGGCATGTGTCATCGCCTTTGCCGCCTTATTGTACTCGCTGATGGAAGAGCCCGTGGCGCAGCCTGAGGTGAAGGCGGACAACCTCGTCGAATTCGAAGGCTCCGAGCTGGTGGAAAATAAAAACGGCAAGCTCGTCTGGAAGCTGACAGCCGATAAGATTATGATCGATCCCCAGACGGAAATCATGTATTTTACAAATCCTAAAGCCCTGCTCGTCGATGAAGAAGACGGCACGGAAATGACGATTACATCGCCGAATGGCGTTGTAGACCGCAAGAAGCATACGATTGAAATCAAACCGCCGGTCAGTGCGGCGACAAATCGGAATGATACATTGCAGACTGAAGGCAGTGTGTATTATAATATGAATACGCATATGGTAAAGGGCGGCAAGGTCGTCATGAACCGTCACGACAACACGAGCCTCCGCGCCGATGCGTTTGAAACGACTACCAGTATGGATAAGGTAACGCTGACCGGCCATGCGCAGGTAACCAAGGGAGAATAAGCTATGATGAAGAAATTACAGAAAAAAATGCTTGCTTTAGCCCTGTTGGGACTCATGAGCATCCCTGCTGCAGGTCTTTGGGCCGCGGACAATCCGTCCGTATCCGTGACGGCTGACAAGCTGGAATACAACGGCAAGACCCAGGTGGCGACAGCGACGGGCAACGTCGTCATCGTGCGCGACAAGGCGACGATGAACGGCGACAAGGCCGTATACAACTTGAAGACGGCAGAAGCCGACTTGGAAGGGAACGTCGTCGTGCAGCAGCCGGACATGCATTTGACGGCAGACAAGCTGCATTCGACGAACCGCAATTACGTCATTGCGACAGGAGACGTGCGCGGTATTTATCAGGATAAGAAAGTAAACGGCGATAAGGTCGAATACTATTTGGATAAAGATTACGGCATCGTAACGGGCAACGGCTATCTGGAAGCCCAGGGCTCCCGGCTGTGGGCCGACCGCATCGACGCTTGGTTTAAAGAAATCAAGGCCGTAGGGCAGGGCGACGTCCATATCGAATCGCCGGCAGACAATCTCGTAGCCGATGCGACGAAAGCCGTGTACACCCAGACGCCGGGCAAGAACGACGGCGTCGTCCATCTGACGGGAGACGTCAACGCCGTACAGAACGGCAATTCGCTGACAGGCGACAACATCATGATCCGCTTGGCCGATAATTCCGCCCAGGCCATGAGCCGGTCGACCGTCGTCATCATACCGGGCAGCGAATAAGCGGCGGCGCAAGGAGCAATGTATGCTGATTCAAACACATAATTTGGTAAAAATGTATAAGGAAAAGCGCGCTGTCGCCGGCGTCAGCATCCAGGTGAACCAAGGGGAAATCGTCGGCTTGCTGGGACCGAACGGCGCCGGCAAGACGACGACCTTTTACATGATTGTCGGCATTGAGCATCCCGACGAAGGCTCGATCTGCATCGGCAATCAGGATATTACGGGTCTGCCCATCCATAAGCGGGCAGCCTACGGCATCGGCTATCTGCCCCAGGAAGCGTCGATTTTCCGCAAGCTCACTGTCGAAGACAACCTGTTGGCTATGCTGGAGACGACGAAGCTGAGCAAGCGGGAGCAGCGCCGGAAAGCGGAAGCGCTGATGGAGGAATTTTCTATCATCAAGCTGCGCAAGCGTTTGGGGATCCAGCTGTCCGGCGGCGAACGGCGCCGTGTGGAAATCGCCCGGTGCCTGGTCATGGACCCGGCCTTTATTTTGTTGGACGAACCCTTCGCCGGCATCGACCCCTTGGCGGTCAACGATATTCAGGGGATTATCAGCCACCTGAAAAATCGCGGCATGGGCGTCCTCATTACGGACCATAACGTCAGAGAAACGCTGAGCATCGTAGATAAAGCCTATATTTTAAGCGAAGGTCGCATTCTTTTGGAAGGCAATCCGGAAATGATTGCCAACGACCCGGTGGCAAGGAAGTTCTATTTAGGCGACGACTTCAGAATGTAACAGGCAGGGAGACAGAATGCGAATATTAGATAAGTATATATTAAAAGAATTTATCAGCCCGTTTTTGTTCGGCGTCTGCGCTTTTACGGCCGTGTTCATCGGCACGGGGACGCTGTATCGTATTGCCAACCTGATCAATACGTACGGCGCGTCGGCTTGGGCGGCTTTCCGCATTTTAGTGCTGGCTATGCCGTCGATCATCGTCGTGACCTTCCCCATGTCGGTCCTCCTGGGATCGCTGATGGCCTTTGGCCGCCTGTCGAGCTCCAGCGAGCTCATCGTCATGCGGTCGGGAGGCCAGAACTTCGCCCGCCTGGCTATGCCTATTTTCATCGTTGCCTTTTTCATTTCTATCGGTACGACCATTTTCAACGAATACGTCGTGCCTCGGGCCAACAACGCCTACAACACGATTATCAACGAAGAAGTCAAGCATAACGTCGCGCCGGCGACGCAGGACCACATCGTCCTCAAAAACGTCAAAGGCGCCAACATTTCCAGCCTGATGTACGCCCGCCAGTATAATTCGGAAACGAAGATGCTGACGGACCTTACGGTGCAGGAATTTGAAAACGATACGCTCGTGCGGGTGGAAAAGGCCGAATGGGCCGACTGGAACGGCTCGAAATGGGTCATGCACGACGGCATCATTTACGACCTTTCCGGCGGAGACGGCGTAGAACGGACGATGACCTTCGATCATCAGGCTCTGCCTATCGTGCAGAAGCCGGACCGCATCAACGCCTCTCAGAAAGATCCCGATGAAATGACGATACGCGAACTGAGAGAACAAATTCAGATTCTCGATGAAAACGCCGTCAATACCAATAAGATGAAGGTAGAAATGTACAACCGCTTCGCCCTGCCCCTGGCCAGCCTGGTGTGCGCCATCGTCGGAGCGCCCCTGGGCATGCAGAAGCAGCGCGGCAGCTCGTCTATCGGCTTCGGCATCAGCGTCGTCGTCATCTTTATTTACTACACGATCATGACGCTGGGGAACGCCCTTGGCAACGGCGGACGGATACCGCCGTATCTGGCCGCGTTCCTTCCCGATATCATCTGCGGCATTACCGGCGCGGTTCTTGTATACCGCAAGTCGAAATAAACGGTTAGCAGCTCGGTCCTATTAGGCAGCCGCGCTGCTAACCCGTTTTTTATATGGACATTTCTTATAAAAATAGGGAATGACAGAATGCGTATTATGTTATATGATAATATTATACAAGGAGGTGCTGTATGGAATACGGATGGATTATGCTGTTCGTGCTGGCTATTATGGGCGGTATTATCGCCTATTTAGGCGATAAGATCGGTTCGCGCGTCGGCAAGCGGAAAATTAAATTATTCGGCCTTCGGCCTAAATATACGTCTATCCTCGTCACGATCCTGACCGGCATCAGCATTGCCGCCGTTACGCTGGGCGTTATGTCCGTATTGTCAGAAAACGTGCGCATCGCCTTGTTTGGAATGCGGCAGCTCCGGATGCAGAACGAAGCGCTGGAAACGCAGCGCGACCAGCTGCTGAAGCAGGCCGGAGATTTGGGGAAAGAACTGGATGAAAAGAACCGCCTCATCGCCTCTAACGAAGACTTGCTGCAGCTGCAGCAGGAGCAGCTGGACGGGAAAAACGAGGAAATCCGGCTGACGCAGCTCGATTTGCAGCAGGCCCAGGCGGCGCGGGACGACAAGGCCCGTCAGCTGTCGGTCATACAGGTCGCCATGGACAAAGCCCTGCAGGATAAAGATAAGGCCGTAGCGGACCGGGACGCGGCGCAGCATGACTTGGCAGTATTGGAAGAAACGAAGGAACGCATGGTCAGCACTATCGAGGTGCTCGACAAGCGCATCCGTATCCTCAATGAAACGATGACTAATATCCGCGAGGGAACCGTCATGTTCCGCGTAGGGGAAGTCTTGTCCAGCGTCGTGCTCAGCAGCGGCCAGGACGGCAAGACGACGCGGGAAGAATTGAGCCGGGCCATGCAGCAGACCAATGCCATGATTTGCCGGTATTTGGGCATTACCGATGAAAATGCCGTCATGGTGTACATTGCGCCCGACGAATTCAACGCGGCCATCAGCGCCCTGCAGCAGGGCGAAGCCGGCGGCAAGAAGCTGATCCGCCTCATCGCGGCGGGCAATATCATGGTCGGCGAACCGGCCCTGGTTCATATTGATATGCATGACAACAACCTCATTTATCATAAAGGCGACGTCGTATACGAAACGGAGCTGAACGAAAGCGAAACGGCTCATAATCCGGAATTACAGGTTATGCGTTTTCTGCATGACGTAAACTTGCAGGCCAAGGCCAAGGGCGTGCTGCCCGACCCGCTGAGCGGCAACGTCGGCGCGTTGTCGGCGACGGAAATGTTCGATACCATTTCCCGCATCAAAGGGCTCAGCGGCGAACACATCGTCCTGCGGGCCGTCACGCTGAACGACACGTATACGGCAGGACCTCTGGGCATCGACATCATCGTCGAGCCGATTCAATAAGCAAAGGAGATTCGAATGATAGCTGCAATCGATCCGGGCTCGGAAAAGACGGGCGTCGCCGTGCTGGGCGGCGACGGGAGCCTGGCGGAGAAAAAAATTATCCCGACGGGAGAACTGGATGCCTATCTGACTGAGGCGTATGGGCAGTATGGCTTTACCCATATCGTCATGGGCGACGGAACCAATCACAAGCATCTGCAGCCCGTTGCCGAGCAGTGGATACGGCGGCAGGCTCCTGCCGTGACCTTTTCTCTCGTCGACGAGAAAAATACGACTGTCGAAGGCCGGGCTATGTATTTCAAGTATACGCCCCGCCGGGGATGGCGGCGCTTCGTGCCGCTGTCGCTGCAGTATCCGCCCGAACCGGTCGACGATTTCGTGGCCTGGATCATCGGTCTCCGTTACATTCATAGGCAAGGGGGAATAGAATGATATGACAGGATATGCATTCCGCGCCGTTGGATTAGCCCTCGGCGCTTTTATATACACCGTCGGCTTGGATATTTTTCTGGTGCCCAATCACGTCATCGACGGCGGCGTCGTCGGCCTGGCCCTGATGGCGGCCGAACTGACCGGCGTCAGCTTCAGCGTGTTTATCGTCGCGCTGAACGTTCCCTTTTTCATCATCGGCTATAAGAAAATCGGCGTCGTATTTACGATACAATCCTTATTTTCCGTACTCTGCCTGTCCGGGTGGAGCAAGTTCATTCACCATACGCCGGTGACGACGGACCCCTTTTTGTCGACTATTTACGGCGGCATTATCATCGGCCTCGGCGTAGGCCTGATTATCCGCTGGGGCGGCTCCCTCGACGGTACGGAAATACTGGCGATCATTGCCGACAAAAAAACGCCCTTTTCCGTAGGCGAAATCATCATGTTTTTCAATCTGTTCATCTTAGGCAGCTCGGGCTTCGTCTTTTCCTGGGACAGCGCCATGTACTCCCTGGTAGCTTATTTTATTGCCTATAAGATGATCGATATTGTGACGAACGGTCTCGACGAAATGAAGGGGCTGCTCATCGTGACGTCGCGGTACGACGAAATGGCCCGCTGCATGACCCAGGACATGGGCCGCGCCGTTACGCTGCTCAACGGCGAAGGAGCTTACAAGCGGGAAACGACGAAGATCTTGTACTGCGTCGTTTCGCGTCTGGAAATGACGAAGGTAAAGGACGCCGTCCGCAAGATCGACCCCAATTCCTTCATATCTATTTTTGATATCAGCGAAGCCCACGGCGGCCTGTTCAAACGGCGGACGCCTCATCATTAAGGGCGGCTCCGGTATATCAATCTGACATAACGGAGAAATAGTTATGCAAAACGATTGTGATATGGAATAACTCATTGTATACTAATAATTGACAGATGCGTTAAATTTGCTATTATAGTAGCTGATGTTTGTTTTTTTGTAAACAAAAATAATCAGAGACATGAAGTTTTGTCTTTAGGAGGGTATACAATGGCACAATTGAATTTTAACATTGAAGACGTATGTGGCACGTTGTCGGAAAATAAAGACGGCTGGCGCAAGGAGCTGACCTATATCAGCTGGAACAACCGCGCGCCGAAATTCGACCTTCGTTCGTGGGACCCGGACTACCAGGCCATGACGAAAGGCATTACGCTGACGAAGGAAGAATTGGAAAAACTGCGCGACGTTTTGAACGAATTGGATTTTGATAAATACTAAAAAGGAGTGAAGAGTATGCTTTCGACAGTTCCATTATATGAATGCTGAGAAAGCATACTTTTTGTTTTTGCTTGCAAATCTTCAGGAAACATTATATAATCTCTAGTTGTATGTACTATTAGTACTTGGTCATAAATTGCTTAAAGGTGATGAAATGGTTCGTATAGCAAGAGATAAGCGGCATGCCCTGCTGCGCAAGCGAATAGAAGAAGACCCCTTCGTGAACGACGAAGAACTGGCGGAGGAATTTTCCGTCAGCGTAGCTACTATCCGCTTGGACCGCATGGCGTTGGGGATTCCGGAAATGCGCATCCGCATCAAGCAGAAGGCGGAAGCGGCCCAGCCCCGGCAGAAGAATGCAGGCTTTGTAGGCGAACTCGTGGAATGCACCGTTGGACAGAGCGCGATTTCCATTATGACAGCGACGGAAGATATGGTCGATGAAGCGCATATCGTGCGCTCCCAATGCTTGTATGCTCAGGCCAATTCGCTGGCCCAGGCCGTGTTGCACCTGCCTGTGGCCATTACGGCCGTAGCTAATATCAAATACAAACAGCCTGTTACTGTTGGCGACAAGCTCGTCGCCGTAGCAGAAGTGATTCGCCGCCGCGATCAGAAATACTATGTATGGGTGAAAATACGGAAAAATGCGAAGGAAGTATTTCGCACAAAGTTTATCATAGAATCTTTGGAATGATGGAGCGTAAGTATGAAAATAGCTGTAGACGCTATGGGCGGCGATTATGCACCGGAAGAAGTGGTGCTGGGCGCGATTGAGGCTGTCAAATCGTATAGCCTGGACGTCGTCTTAGTAGGGGATACTAATAAAATAAAAGAAGTATTAAACCGGTACGGCGCGAAGGACAATTCGCATTTGTCCATCGTTCACGCCAGCCAGGTCATCGATATGGGAGAACATCCGGCTCAGGCAATCCGCAAAAAGAAGGACGCGTCGATTGTCGTGGCGACGCAGCTGGTAAAGGACGGCGCCTGCGACGCCGTCGTAGCTCCCGGCAGTACAGGAGCCGCTGTTACGGCAGCTCTCCTGGGATTGGGCCGCATTAAGGGCATTGAACGGCCCTGCATTGCGACGCCGATTCCTTCGAAGAAGGGCATTACCGTCCTTCTCGATTCGGGCGCAAACGCCAACAGCAAACCGAAGCACTTGGTGGAAGGAGCCATTATGGGCTCGCACTATGCGAAATACATTTTGGGCGTAGGCAAGCCCACCGTCGGCCTGCTGAATATCGGCGAGGAAGCGTCGAAGGGGAACGAGTTGGCCCAGGCGACGTATCCGCTGCTGGAAAAACTGAAGACCATTTCCTTTTACGGCAACGTAGAAGGCCGCGATATTCCGAAAGGGACCGTCGACGTCGTCGTCTGCGACGGCTTCGTAGGCAACGTCATTTTGAAATTTGGCGAAGGCATGGCCATGTTTATCATCCGCTTGGTGAAGGATACGATCAAGAGCAGCGGATTTATTGCTAAATTAGGAGCTCTGGCCGTATATCCGGCCCTCCGAACCTTAAAAAAACGTCTTGATTTCACAGAGTACGGCGGCGCGCCTCTTCTCGGCGTAGACGGAAGCTTTATTATCTGCCATGGAAGCTCTAAAGCCAAGGCGATCAAAAACGCCATCCGCGTAGCGGGAGAATTGGCGCAGCAGGACGTAGTAGGCCATATTCGCAAAAGTATAGAGGAAGAAGAGGTAGAACAGTATGATAGTGAAAACTAATCCGGCCGGCATATTGGGGACAGGCCATTACGTTCCCGATAGAGTCGTGACGAATGCCGATTTAGAAAAAATCGTAGACACGTCAGACGAATGGATTCGGGAGCGGACGGGCATCCGCGAACGGCACTTTGCGCCGGAAGGCGTCAACACGTCCGATATGTGTACTATCGCCGCCAGGCAGGCCATGGAAATGGCCGGCATCACGGCGGAACAGCTGGATATGATTATCGTTTGCACGCTGACGCCGGATATGACGATTCCGTCGACGGCCTGCATCGTGCAGAAGAACCTCGGCGCCGTCAACGCCGCCGTTTTCGACTTATACGCCGCCTGCTCGGGCTTTGCCTACGGAGCGATTACGGCGTCCCAGTACATTGAAAGCGGCATGTGCAAGTACGTCCTGGTCATCGGCGCGGAAATCCTCAGCCGTTTTATGGATATGACGGACCGCAACACCTGCGTATTGTTCGGCGACGGGGCCGGCGCGGCCGTATTAGGCCCTGTAGAACAGGGCTACGGCATTTTAGGCGCCGACATGGGGGCCGACGGTAACGGCGGCCAATACCTGAATATCCCGTCCAGCGGTGTCGCTATCCTGCCGACGGACGAAGCGCGGGAAAAGCACTTGACGTATATCAAGATGGACGGCAAGGAAGTGTACAAGTTTGCCGTCAAGGTCATGGGAAAAACGGCGGAAAAGGCCTTGGAACGGGCCGGCTTGTCTCATGAAGACATAGACCTTCTCGTGCCTCATCAGGCCAATATCCGCATCATTACGTCGGCAGCCAAGCGGCTTCACCTGCCGATGGAAAAGGTGTTTGTCAACATAGATAAATATGCCAATACGTCAGGAGCATCCATTCCCATCGCCCTTGACGAAGCGAACCGCCAGGGACTCATGAAACACGGCGACATCGTCGTGCTGGCAGGGTTCGGCGCCGGTCTTACGTGGGCCGGATTGGCAATGAAATGGTATGCGAAATAAGGACGACGAGGTGATAATATGAAAAAAGCATTTGTATTCCCCGGACAGGGCGCGCAGAAAGTCGGCATGGTCAAGGATTTGTACGAATCGTACGACGTCGTGCGGGAGCTTTTCGAAGAAGCCGACGACGCATTAGGATTTTCTTTGACGAAGCTGTGCTTTGAAGGACCCGATGAAGAATTGATGAAGACCTATAATACGCAGCCGGCGATCCTGACGGCCAGCACGGCCTGCTGCCGCGTATTGGAACAGGAAGGCGTGACGCCGGACATCGCCGCAGGCCATAGCTTGGGCGAATATTCGGCTCTCGTAGCGGCCGGCGCCCTTTCCTTTGCCGACGCCGTGCGGACTGTACGGCTCCGCGGCCAGTTCATGCAGGAAGCCGTGCCCCTGGGAGAAGGAAGCATGGCGGCTATCATGGGCTTAGCTGAAGATAAGATTAAGGACATTTGCGCCCATATTTCCGAGCAGGGCGGCGTCGTACAGGCAGTTAACTTCAACTGCCCCGACCAGATCGTCATCGCCGGCAGCACGAAAGCCGTCGAAACGGCTGTAGACGAATTGAAAGCAGCCGGAGCGAAGCGGGCAGTCCTCCTCCACGTCAGCGCGCCTTTCCACAGCACTCTCATGGAGCCGGCGGCAAAACGCCTGGCAGAAGTGCTCGACACGATTACGATTTTCGACGCCAAGATTCCCGTCGTCGCCAACGTAAACGGCCAGATTGAAACGGCTGCGGCCGATATTAAGGCTTCCCTGGTCAAGCAGGCAGCCAGCCCCGTGCTCTGGATCGACTGCACGAAGACCATGCAGGCCTTCGGTGCCGAAGCCTTCGTAGAAGTCGGCCCCGGCAAGACGCTCTGCGGCTTTAACCGCAAGATCGACAGGGCGATTCACAGCGAAAACGTAGAAGATATACCTTCCTTACAGAAAACACTTGAATTTTTCCAGGGGGTTAGATAAAATGCTCTTAACAGATAAAACTGCCGTCGTTACGGGCGGTTCCCGCGGTATCGGCCGGGCTATTGCCGTCGCCCTCGCCGCCGAAGGCGCAAAGGTAGCCGTTATATACGCCGGCAATGCGGCGGCAGCTGAAGAAACGCTGTCCCTCATCAAAGAACAAGGCGGCGAAGCCGTCGCAATGCAGTGCGACGTCGCCGACGACGCGGCCGTTTCCGATATGATAAACGCCGTAAAGGAACAGTTCGGCTCCGTCGACATCTTGGTCAACAACGCCGGCATTACCCGCGACGGCCTCCTCATGCGCATGAAGGAAGGCGACTGGCAGGCCGTGCTGGATACGAACCTGACGGGCGTGTTCCATTGCACGAAGGCCGTAACGAAGCTGATGATGAAGCAGCGCAGCGGCGCAATCATCAATATTACGTCCGTCGTCGGACAGACGGGCAACGCCGGCCAGGCGAACTACGCGGCAGCAAAAGCCGGCATGATCGGTTTTACAAAATCCGTAGCCAAGGAACTGGCTTCGCGGGGCATCCGCGTCAACGCCGTAGCTCCGGGCTGCATCGATACGGATATGACGGCGGTATTGAGCGCCGCCGTAAAAGAAGACATGCTCAAATCGATTCCCCTGGGCCGCGTCGCCCAGCCGGAAGAAGTGGCGAAGGCCGTCGTGTTCCTCGCCTCTGACAACGCAAGCTATATTACCGGCCAAGTCTTGAACGTAGACGGCGGCATGGTAATGTAAGACATATATTCCACTGAAAGGGGGTGAATTGGAAATGAGCGAAGAAGCTACTTTTGAAAAAGTAAAGAGCATCGTTGTTGAACAGCTCGGCGTTGACGAAAAAGAAGTCAAAATGGACGCTGCTTACATCGATGATTTGGGCGCTGATTCCTTGGATATCGTTGAATTGATCATGGCTTTCGAAGAAGAATTCAACATCGAAATCCCTGATGATGTTGCGGAAAAAATCAAAACTGTCAAAGATACAGTTGATTACATCGAAAAGGAAAAGAAAGCGTAAGTACGCAATAGGGCCGGATGGGGAAGCCGTGGCGCTTCCCCTGATGGTGTCTTGATTGGAGGAAAACAGAGTGAAGCTGCCAGAATTAAGAATAGGTAAGCTCGTAGCAAAGGTGCCAATCGTCCAGGGCGGCATGGCAATTCGATTGTCCACAGCCCGATTGGCCGCAGCAGTAGCCAACGAAGGCGGTATTGGCCTTATTGCGGCTTCTGGCATGCCCTTTGATGAATTAAGGTATGAAATACGCTTAGCCAGAAAACTGGCTCCAACTGGAATCATAGGCATAAACGTAATGGTCGCGGCCCGCGAATTCAAAGGCATCGTGACCACTGCAATTGAAGAAGGAATAGACCTGGTTGTAGCAGGAGCAGGCTTTTCCCGGGACATGTTCGCCTGGGGAAAAGACAGCGGTACGCCTATTGTGCCCATCGTATCTTCTGCTAAACTAGCTAAAATATCCCAAACCCTGGGTGCTGCTGCCGTCGTCGTAGAGGGGGCAGAAGCAGGCGGGCATCTGGGAACCAACCGCTCGAGCCGGCTCATCGTGCCGGAAGTGCGGAAAGCCGTCGATATTCCCGTCATCGGCGCAGGCGGCGTTCTTCACGGAGAAGACATTGCCGAAATGCTGCGCTTAGGCGCCGACGGCGTTCAGATGGGAAGCCGGTTTGCCGCCAGCGTGGAATCCAACGGCGCTGACGAATTGAAAAAGGTATATCTGCGGGCCAACAGCCCTGAAGATTTTATATTGGTGCATAGTCCAGTCGGCCTTCCGGGGCAGGCAATCCGGACGCCCTTTTCCGAACGAATTCTTCTCGGTACGGCGCCGGCGCCGGATCACTGCGATCAGTGCCTGAAAAAATGCAGCCATAAGTACTGCATTATCCGCGCCCTCACGAGAGCGCAGCAAGGCGACGTCGAAACGGGCTTGGTGTTCTCCGGCAGGAGAATGCAGGAAATCCATGACATTCTGCCGGTAAAAGACATATTTGCATATCTTAAACGTGAAATGGATGAAATTCCCGATTGATTCACGGTTTGATTTTTGATGATGAGGTGAAAATATTGGAAAAACGTGTAGTGATTACAGGCGTCGGCGTCATTTCCCCCGTAGGCATGGGTAAGGATGAATTTTGGAACGCGCTGCTCAGCGGCAAAAATGGAATCGGTCCTATCACTCATTTTGACGCGACGGAATACGGCGCGCGCATTGCCGGCGAAGTCAAAGATTTTGACCCTGCTGCTTTCGGCATCGATAAGAAGGAAGCTCGCCACATGGATCCGTCTACGCAGTACGCCGTAGCGGCCGCTAAATTGGCGCTCGAAGATTCTAAGATGAATTTGGACGAAGAAGACCGCGACCGCATCGGCACGATCGTCGGCACGGGCATCGGCGGCATGGAAACTCTCCACAACCTGTACAAGGGCTTGTTTGCCAAGGGACCGTCCCGCGTCAACCCCTTCGTCGTACCGAAGATGATCGCCAACATGGCGTCCGGCCAGGTTTCCATTACCTTCGGCCTTAAAGGCCATTGCGCCAGCGTCGTAACGGCCTGTGCGACAGGCGCTAACTCCATCGGCGACGCCTTCCGCATGATTCAGCGCGGCGAACTCAACGCAGCCGTAGCCGGCGGTACGGAGGCTGCAGTATCTCCCGGCGCCGTAGCGGGCTTTGCCGCTATGAAGGCTCTGAGCACGCGCAACGACGACCCGGCTCATGCGTCCCGTCCTTTTGACAAAGACCGCGACGGCTTCGTCATGGGCGAAGGCGCAGGCATTGTCGTATTGGAAGAATTAGAACATGCTAAGAAGCGCGGCGCTCACATTTACTGCGAAATCAGCGGCTATGGCAGCAACGCCGACGCATACCATATCACGGCTCCCGGCCCGGAAGGCATCCAGCAGTCCAAATGCATAGAGTTGGCGATTAAAGATGCCGGCCTCCTGCCGAACGACGTCGATTACGTCAACGCTCACGGCACGTCGACGCACTTGAACGACTTGAACGAAACGAAGGCCGTTTCCCGCGTATTCGGCGATCATGCCAAAGATCTCCTCATGAGCTCGACGAAGTCCATGACGGGCCATCTCCTCGGCGCAGCCGGCGCCGTAGAAGCCATCGTCTGCGCCTTGACGATTGAAACGGGCAAGGTACATCCGACGATCAACTTGGCGGAAATCGACGACGAACTGAAAGAATTCGGCTTGAATTACGTGCCGAATGAAGCCGTAGACGCCGATGTCAACGTGGCGATTTCCAACTCCTTCGGGTTCGGCGGCCACAACGCGACGCTGTTGTTCAGAAAATATGTAGACTAAGCGTCGATATGCGAAATACAAAATAGATTAGAGAAGATCATGTGAATGGATACAGGTAGAAAAAAGCAGTTAGAAAAATTCATTGACGTTTTAGGACTTTCCTCTTTTCATAATCTGTTGATTTTGGACCAGGCTCTGACACACTCATCCTATGCCAATGAAAATAAGGCAAAACACGGTTATTACAATGAACGGCTGGAATTTTTGGGAGATGCGATTCTCGACTTGGTAGTCGGCGAATATCTTTTCCTGCAATATCCCCACATGCCGGAAGGCGAATTATCGAAAGCGCGGGCCAGCGTCGTCAGCGAAGCGCCGCTGGCTGCCGTATGCGCTACCTTCGACATGGGGGACTACATTCTTCTGGGAAAAGGAGAATTGGCGTCGGGCGGCCGCAAGCGGGCCAGCATACTGGCAGACGCGTTTGAAGCCGTCGTCGGCGCGATTTACATTGATTCGTCTTATGAAGAAGCGCGCAAATTTATTCTGCATCAGTTAAAAGATTATTTATCCCTCGTTGCCAGCGGCGATTACGGAAAAGATTACAAGACGCTGTTCCAGGAATTCGTCCAGCGCGACGGTGAGCAGAAAATCACGTACGTTCTGCGCCGGGAAGAAGGCCCCGACCACGATAAGACCTTTTACATGGAGGTCATCGTAGCCGGCAAGGTTCTCGGCGAAGGCTCCGGCAAGACCAAAAAGGATGCGGAACAGCATGCCGCTCACGAAGCTCTGAAACGATTACATGCAATATAGAAAGGATGCGGCTCAGCCCATCCTTTTTTTTGTTTGAGGTATTATGGTGAAAACATCGATTATTCCTATCTTTATTCCGCATATCGGCTGTCCCTACCGCTGCGTGTTCTGCAACCAGTGGCGCATTACGGGGCGGCGAGGCGTACCCGACGGCAATGCCGTGGCTCGGACGATTAAAGAATACGTGACGAGCGCAGCTGAAGAACGATATTGGGAGGTCGCTTTTTACGGCGGCAGCTTTACGGCCATTCCAGTGGCCTTGCAGGAGGAACTGCTGACTCATGCTCGTGAAGCCCTGCAGGAGGGGCGCATACAGGCGATTCGCTGCTCGACGCGGCCTGACTGTATTGACGAGGAAATATTGTCTCGGTTGAAGCGGTACGGCCTGTCCACTGTCGAATTAGGCGTTCAGTCTATGGACGATGCCGTATTGGCTAAGGCCAAGCGGGGACATACGGCACAGGACGTCGTAACGGCGACAGCGCTGCTGCGGGAGCACTGCTTTACTGTCGGCCATCAGCTCATGCCGGGCCTGCCCGGCGAGGATTGGGACAGCCTGCGGGACACGACGGCGGCGATTTGCCGCTTACAGCCCGATATAGCCCGCATCTATCCTGTCGTCGTCCTTGCCGATACGGAGCTGGCCGACATGTATCGGCAGGGGGACTATACGCCCTTGTCCGTTCACGAAGGGGTTCTGCGGGCCGCTTACATGAAGCAGGCCTTTGTCGAAGCGGGCATCCAGTGCATCCGCACGGGCCTGCAGGCGACGGAAGATTTGGACGACCCGGCCCAGGTACTGGCAGGTGCGTATGCGCCGGCTATGGGCGAAATGGTCGATACGCGGCGGTATTGCCGTCAGCTGTTTGCCGTCCTGGACTGTCTGGGAGATACGGGCCAGGTCGTCGTAGCATATAATCGCCGCGACACGTCCCGCGTGCGGGGATATAAAAATACTACCGTCAAAAAGGGGAGGAACCGCTATTCCTTTGCCATACAATGGAAGGAATCGGACGCCTTACCGCCAGGCGTCGTAGCCGTTTCCGACGGAGGGAGGAAGATATACATCGAAGCGGATACCGGCAGGGTCAAAGAGGGCAGTGTAATCTGAAGGGCCTGGAGAATAAAAAATGCCGATATGCAATAGTCAGGCAAGCCTTGCATATCGGTATTTTTACGCCGCTGAAGAGGTAGTGTTAGATGAACGTTTCTGGCTCAGCACGGCGGGCGTACGTTTCTTCCAACTGTTTCTTATGGAACAAATACGTTTCGTCGTCGTAGTAGCGTGCGCCGACGGGACAGGCCTTGACGCAGGCGCAGCATTTGACACAGAACGTCGTGTACGTATGGCAGTCCGGCGCGATGGAGCCGAGAGGACAGACACTGACGCAGACGCCGCAGTTGGTGCAGGCGTCGCTGACCTTCGGGAAGACCTTGGTAATGGTCTTATGAGAGCCGTCGGCCTTCTGCGGCACCATGTACGGCCGATAGGGGACGTTACCCTTGACCGGCACGGGCGTGCGGTATCTGTCGTTGGAAATCGTGCTGGCTACGACCTGGGCGAAGCTGCGGGCCTTGTTGAGGTCCTGGCTGTCGGGACGGCCCTGGCCGAGGGTGCGGGAGAAGGAATGCTCGCCGATGAACGCGCCGCCGGCGACGGTGTGGATATGGGCCTTTTCCATGATATCGCGGAGCTCGATGAGGGCGTCGTCGTAGTTGCGGTTGCCGTATACGACGATGGGAATGCCCATGGAGCCATTTCCTTCTGTCTGCGCCAGGTATTTCAGCATGAAGTTGGGCACGCGGCCGGCGTAGACCGGCATGCCGAGGATGATCAATGAGCCTTCAGGAAATACAAGCGGTTCCGTTCGTTCGCCCGGCAGGGTAAAGCTGCGGCTTTCGTGGGGAATGCCCAGCGTGCGGCTCAGCTCTTGGGCAATGGTCTCGCAGACGGTTTTCGTCGTGTTCGTCGGGCTGAAATAGGCGGTAATGATACGTGCGCATGTTGTCATAATAAAACCCCTTTCGCTGTGAGTATGGATAATGGCAGTTGGAATAACACCCCTGTCGACGCCATGATTGTATAGTATAAGTGTACCACATTATGAGAATAAATACAGCCGTATCCTGGCAGGAGAATGACTTTTTTAGATTGCCGCCGAAGAAATTTTTCTGATTTTCTTGGTAAAATATGGTATAATAAAAAGTAATTGCAATTATAATTATATGCTAAGTTGCATACGCACAGGCTTGAAACAAGCCGATACTACATAGAGATTACTAAACGGAGGATAGTGATATGGCTAGAGTAAAAATAACGGAAACGGTACTGCGGGACGGTCATCAGTCCATCGCGGCGACGCGCATGCGCCTGAGCCAGATGCAGCCTGTATTGGAAGCGATGGACGAAGTAGGGTACGGCGCCTTGGAATGCTGGGGCGGCGCGACCTTCGATACGTGCATGCGCTTTTTGGACGAAGACCCGTGGGAACGGCTACGGACGATTAAGAAATACGTCAAAAAGACGCCCCTGCAAATGCTGCTCCGCGGCCAGAATATCTTAGGATACCGCCATTACGCCGACGACGTCGTGTATGAATTTGTTAACAGAGCTGTAGAAAATGGCATCGACATTATCCGCGTCTTCGACGCCCTCAACGATTCCCGCAACATGGAATCAGCCATCCGGGCTGCGAAGGACACGAAGTCTGTCCACGTTCAGGGCGCTATCGTCTATACGATCAGCCCGATTCACACCATGGAATCCTTTACAAAAGGCGCTCTGGAGCTGCAGCGCATGGGCGTCGACTCCCTGTGCATCAAGGACATGTCGGGGCTGTTGTCCCCCTATGACGCGTACAATCTCGTGCGCATGCTGAAAAAGCACTTGTCCATACCGATCGAGCTGCACACGCACTGCACCTGCGGCTTCGGTGAAATGACCTATATGAAGGCTATCGAAGCCGGCGTAGATATTATCGACACGGCCTTGTCGCCCTTTGGCGAAGTGACGAGCCAGCCGCCGACAGAATCGGTCGTCATGTCCCTGAAAAACACGATTTACGATACGGGCATCGACGTCGAACGGCTCTGGCCCTTGACGGAGCACTTCAAACAAGTCCGCAAGGAGCTGGTTGACGAATTCAACCTGACTATGCCCAGCCAGATCAATCCGGCTGTCCGCAAGTACCAGATTCCCGGCGGCATGCTGACGAACCTGTACAACCAGCTGAAAGGGCAGGGCGCAGAAGACCGCTTTGACGAAGTGCTGGCGGAAATGCCGAACGTGCGCCGCGATTTGGGGTATCCGCCCCTCGTGACGCCGACGAGCCAGATTACCGGCTCGGCCGCTGCGCTCAACGTCCTGTACGGCCGCTATAAGATCGTGACCAACGAAGTGCGGGACATCGTCCGCGGCAAGTACGGCCGCGTTCCCGGTGAAATCACGGAAGAATTCCGCAAGATGTGCATCGGCGACGAACCGGTCATCAGCCACCGTCCGGCCGACGATTTGGAGCCGGAGCTGGAAAAGGCTAAGCAGGCCCTGGCCGACGAAGGCTTTCCCGACGCCGCGCCGGAAGACGTCTTAGGCTACGCCATCTTCCCGGAAGTAGCCCTGCCGTTCTTCAAAAAACGCCGCGACATGCAAAAGCGCAGCACTGCGGCGCAGGGATAATTACATATGCTAGTAAACACCTGACGAGCTGTTTGTCAGGTGTTTTTTATATGCCTCACTGCAAAGTTTATTGCCTAGTATAACCTTGGAGCCTTTCCTTTTGCCGTGTGCACGGAATAGAAACAATTTCCGTCCCTTTGTCCGACTCTGTTGTCCTTCTGGCATAGATAGCATCACATTTTCCTGTATTTTTTTGCCGAAATATATTGACATTATGCTCTACTTCAATGGTATGATACGGTCATAGCAAAGAGTGCAGTCATTACAGGTGTATACTATCTAGTTGTCAGGAGGAATTGACATGGAACGAAACATGAACAGAGGCACGGAAATTATCATGCAGGGAGCGGAAGTAAAAGGGACGCTGAGCACGCCGGAAGTTCTGCCCATTTACTTGACGACGGCTTTCCGCGGCGGAGCCGATTTGGACGAATTAAACGAATACTACGCTGTCAAAGGCTACACATATAACCGCATCAGGAATCCGAACCGCAATGCCTTGGCCGAACTGGTCAGCTAT
Organism: Megasphaera sp. ASD88; assembly: GCF_002287425.1. Taxonomy (NCBI): domain Bacteria; kingdom Bacillati; phylum Bacillota; class Negativicutes; order Veillonellales; family Veillonellaceae; genus Megasphaera; species Megasphaera sp. ASD88. The sequence continues at coordinate 42,170 of NZ_NQXW01000003.1, forward strand.
CTGGAAGGGGGCGAAGCGTCCATGATCTGCAGCTCTGGTATGGGGGCGATTACGACGACGCTCCTGTCCTTGGCCGACGCCGGCGACCACATCCTGGCTAACAGCAATTTGTACGGTGAAACGCTGGAAATTCTGGACGTCATCAAGCGGTACGGCATCGAATCGACGTGCGTTGACTTTACCGATATAGAAGCTGTACGGAAAGCCGTGCAGGCAAACACGAAGATCGTCTATACGGAAGTTATTTCCAATCCGACCATGGCCGTCGTAGACGTAGAGGCCGTCGCCCGCATCGCCCATGACTGCGGCGCTAAGCTCGTCGTAGACAATACGTTCACGACGTCGACGGTCATCAAGCCGATTGAGTTTGGCGCAGACGTGACGATCAACAGCCTGACCAAATTCATGAATGGCCACAGCGACATCGTCGGCGGCTCGGCTACGGCGTCGAAGGAGGTCATCGACAAGGCCTGCAAGCTGCAGGCTCTGCTGGGATGCACTCTCGACCCGTTTTCGTCCTATTTATGCGAACGGAGCCTGCGAACCCTCGACCTGCGCATGGAACGGCAGCTGAAAAACGCCGAAGCCCTGGCGAAAGCACTCAGCGAGCATCCTCACGTGCTGAAGGTCAATCATCCCAGCCTGCCGGCCCATCCCCAGCATGATATTGCCAAGCGGTTATTTGCTAAGGGGTACGGCGCCATGCTCAGCTTTGAAATGCCCGAAGACCGGGAAAAAATCAACGCCTTCATGCGCCGCCTGCACATTGCCAAATACGCCATGACCCTGGGCGGCTACGCGACGACCCTGTCCTACCCCATCTTGTCGTCCCATGCGTCCGTTCCCAGAGACATACGCTTGAAAATGGGCATTACAGACGGCTTGATGCGGGTGTCCGTCGGCCTGGAAGACGCCCAGGACTTGATTGCCGACTTTACGCAGGCGCTGAGCGTCTTTGAAGAATAAGGCGGCGAGGAGGAATTACTATGTCAACGTATCGAAATATGACCGTCGGCTTGGCCCTCATTCCCATCATCACGCTGATTATCAGCTTAGTCATCGCGCTGAATTTTCTGGGCGCAGGCCCCCATATCCCCTTGGTCTTTTCGACGGCCATTGCCTGTCTCGTAGCCTTAAAGGCCGGGTATAAATGGGACGATATTGAAAAATTTATGCTCGAAACTATGTCCGACGGCCTGCAGGCTTTGGTCATCCTGCTCATCGTCGGCATCTTGATCGGCACCTGGATCATATCGGGCGTCGTGCCGACGATGATTTACTACGGACTGCTCATCATTTCGCCTACGGTATTTCTGGCTATGTCCTACGTCCTCACGTCTATCGTAGCCTTTGCCACGGGGAGCTCGTGGAGCACCGCCGGCACCGTCGGCATTGCCCTGGTCGGCATCGGCCAGGCCATGAATATCCCCTTGGAAATGGTCGCCGGTACCGTTGTCGCCGGAGCCTATTTCGGCGATAAGATGTCGCCCCTGTCCGATACGACCAACCTCGGCGCGGCTATCAGCGGAGCCCAGCTCTTCGAGCACATCAAGCACGTCGTCTATCCCCTCGTGCCCAGCTTTATCATCACCTTGGTCCTCTATGCCGTCCTGGGCTTTCAATACGGCGGCGCAAGCATTGACAACGAAGGCATCGAAGCAATTTTGAACGGATTGTCCCGTATCTTCGTCATCAATCCCATCATGCTCATTCCGCCTCTCGTCGTCATCGTGTCGGTGATCAAGAAAATGCCGGCTATTCCCGGCCTGTTCATCAGCGCTTTTATTGCGGCCCTGCTGGCTATGGGCATACAAGGCGCCAGCCTGTCCGACGTCATCAGCGTGGCCTTTTCCGGCTACGAATCCCATTCCGGCTCGGAAGTCATCGACAGCCTGCTGAGCCGCGGTGGCATGGTCAGCATGGGCTCTATCATCGCCTTGGTCCTCGTAGCCATGGGCTTCGGCGGCATCATCCAGAAGTCGGGGATGCTGCCCCTGCTGCTGGATAAGGTTCTGACCATCGCCAAGGGCGTAGGCGGACTCATTTGCGCGACTGTGCTGACCGGTGTCATCGCCGAAATGCTCATGGGAAGCCAGTACCTGTCGGTCATCGTGACGGGCAGCATGTATAAGGACCGCTATGCCGAAAAGGGCCTGGCTCCGAAAAATCTGTCCCGCTGCGTCGTCAATTCCGGCTGCACCGTCAGCCCCCTCGTGCCGTGGAGCAACTGCGGCGCCTTCATGGCGGCGACTTTGGGCGTCGCGACCTTGTCCTATGCGCCCTTTGCCTTCTCGTGCTATTTGACGCCTATTATCTCCATTATTATCGGCTTCATCGGCTTTACGATCGAACGCATTCCGCCGGCGCAGCCTGAGTCCTAGTACTTATATTAAAACAGCCCCGCTTATCTGACTATGCTGTCGGATAGGCGGGGCTAGTTGTTTATGGCGCGATGCGCACCTGCACCTCGTAGGTACAATGCTGAAATTCATAAAAGTTGTCTTCGTATTCGTCGGCGATGACCAGGTGGGAAGACGGGCTGCCTTCGAAATACGTCTTGAACCAGGCGTTTTCGCAAGTTTCCGACAACAGCTTTACGCGGAAGCAGAAATAGTCCCCGCCCGGTATTTCCCGGATATAGGGATGGGAAAAGGCCGGCTTTTCTTTGATGTACATGAAGTAGTACAAGGCGGATATTTCGTTCTGCAGCAGCCGATGGAAGTCCAGGATGTAGCCGTTTTGGCGAAGCATGGGAAGCTGCTTGAAGGGATCCTTGCTCTGCGCCTCTGTCAGCCTGTAACCAGCCGCGCCGTATATGGGCTCTCCCGGATAAATCGGCGCGGCGAGAACATAGCGAGTTTCAAAGGTCTTCTTGAAGGGGATATCGGGAAAGGCGTTTTCCTTCAGGTAGTTGTAATACGATACGTACCAATCTATCGTATCGACCGTGTCCTGCAGCGCTTCGATTTTTCTTTGCAGATCTTCTTTGTGTTGCGTTAGTAGCTTCGTCAGATGTTCCGTGCCGCCGCCGTCTAATGCCATGCGGATTTCCGTCAGGGGCAGGCCTAGTTTTTGCAGGTACTTGATGCGCTCGATGTAGTGAATTTGGTCGTACGTATACTGGCGATAGCCGTTCTGCTCGTTGACTTTCGCCGGCCGGACCAGACCGATTTTGTCGTAATACCGCAAGGTCTGCGTAGAAATATCGAGAAGAGACGATACCTCGCCGATATAATAGTATTTTTCTTTCATGATACTTTCCATCCTTTACGAGCTTCTAGTGTTGCATAAACGTATTTTCTGATTTTATTATAGAAAATGAACAAGATGTTGTACAGAAAAATATGCCCTGGTATTAGACGTAGTATAAACGCAGTACAGAAGACATACAGCAAGTTTCATTGTATAATATAATAAATATGCAGAAAATGGGGGAATCTGAATCATGAAACACTTAGAAGTCGTAGCAGCGATTTTGGAATATAAGGGAAAAATACTTTGTATGGAACGGGGAAAAGGGAAATATGATTATGTAAGCTTTAAATATGAATTTCCTGGCGGAAAAATAGAACCGGGAGAAGCAAAACACACTGCCATTGAACGGGAACTGCGGGAAGAGATGGACGTTCATGTTGCAGTAAAGGAAGAAGACTTGTACATGACCGTAAACCACATGTATCACGATTTTTCTATTACTATGCATGCCTTTATGTGTCATTTAGACAAGCCCGATTTTATTCGCAAGGAACACGTCGATGCCAAGTGGTTGGCACCGGAAGATTTGCCCATGTTGGAGTGGGCTCCGGCTGATATGCCGATTGTAGAGAGATTGGCTGGGAAATTGTAGGACTTATAAGTACATACATGCATGACAGCGGAACGAATTTCGAGATATACTTGGGTTTGTTTCGCTTTTTTGTTGTAAAAGAAACACTTGTTTCTATCAAACATAGGGGAACAGATGTAGTTTTTGTTGCAGAGAAATTCTGATATAATATATATAAAATAATTTCGTATTAACATTGCAGTTAGAAGGTGAAACTATGTATTCTAACTTTGATTTTTTAGAAGAACGATTTTCGGTATTAGCAACCTTTGGCCGTCAGGCAGAGCAGTATTGTTATAGCGACGCCAATTCCTGCTTAATGAAATTGGGCATGATTGGGGAGACTATTGTCAATTTGATGTATGCCTATGATAATATTCCCTTCCCGCAGGAAAATACGGCGGCTATGCGAATTGACGTTTTGCTGCGCGAAGAGATGTTGGATCGCAGTTTGGCAGATATTTTGCATGTGCTGCGTAAGGTACGGAATAAAGCGGTTCATGAGAATTATGCGTCCGTAGAAAAGGCAAGGGTTCTGCTGCCCATGGCCTACAGTTTGTGCGAATGGTTTATGGAAACGTACGGCGATTGGAATTATCAGCACAAAGACTATGTTCCTGTCGACGCTGGAGCTGCTGCAGTTGCTGGTTCTGCAAAACCGTCGCCAACAGAATTAGATGAAATATTGATGCAGTCTGCCGAAGTGATTGCAGAAAAAGCTGTTCCGGTAGGTGCTGATGCTCGCAGAAAACAAGCTCGGACCGCTGCAGGGTATCGTTATATTTCAGAAGAAGAAACGCGGTATATGATTGACGAACAGCTTCGGAAAGTGGGTTGGGAAGCGGATAGTCAGGAACTTCGCTATGCGAAAGGCACGCGGCCGAAAAAGGGACATAATATGGTGATTGCCGAATGGCCTGTGCAGCTGCCGGGAGGACGGACCGGGCATGCCGATTATGCTGTCTTTATCGGTTTAAAAATGGTAGCTATTATTGAAGCTAAAGCAATGCACAAAGATATTCCTTCTGTTTTGGACTATCAGGGAAAAGCGTATCCTAAGGGTATTCGCGAAGCTGACGCGATATATCAAGCTGGTCAGTGGGGAGCGTATAAAGTTCCGTTCACCTTTGCGACGAACGGCCGACCCTATTTGGAGCAATATCAGACGAAATCGGGCGTGTGGTTTTTAGATCTGCGTGATTCGTCCAATGTGCCCAAGGTCCTTCATGGCTGGATGAGTCCTAGAGGCATGGAAGAAATCTTGCATCGGGATGCTGAAAAAGCAAACAGCAGTTTAAATCGGTTATCATACAATGTATTGAAAGACCCTGCCGGTTTGGGACTTCGCTATTATCAAATCGACGCCGTGCGGGCTGCTGAACAGGCAGTCATCCGCGGACAGGAGCATGTGTTGCTGGCTATGGCTACGGGAACTGGAAAGACGCGTACGATTTTAGGACTTATGTACCGTTTTCTGGTGACTAAACGATTTTCACACATTTTGTTCCTTGTAGACCGGAATGCATTGGGGACGCAAGCCTTGGAAACATTTCGCAACGCCAGATTGGAACAAATGCAGACGTTGGACAATTTATATAATATCAAGGAGTTAAAAGATAAAAAGCCCGATAAAGAAACAAAAGTACAAATTGCTACGGTACAGAGTATGATAAAGCGGATTTTGTATAATGACGACGACGTGATGCCGGCTATTACAGACTATGATTTAGTCATTATCGACGAAGCTCACCGCGGCTATATTCTCGATAAAGAAATGAGCGATGATGAAGAGCTGTATCGCAGTCAAGATGAATACCAGAGTAAATACAGAGCCGTCGTCGACTACTTTGACGCAGTAAAAATTGCCATGACGGCGACGCCGGCTCTGCATACGACGCAGATTTTTGGACTGCCTGTATATACGTATACGTATCGTCAGGCCGTTATAGACGGCTATCTTATAGACCACGACGCCCCTCATCGGCTGAAAACAAAGCTGAGTCAGGAAGGTATTCACTATAACAAAGGCGATATTGTGGCTATGTATGATCCCGATACGGGCGAACTCCTGAATGGCGCATCTTTAGCCGATGAAGTCGACTATGATGTAGAGGATTTTAACCGTAAGGTTATTACAGAGCCCTTTAACCGTGCAGTATTAGAAGAAATTGCCAAAGAGTTGGACCCGTCGGACCCGCAGAAAGGGAAGACGCTGATTTATGCTGCAAACGATCAGCACGCCGACTTGATCGTGCAGATTCTGCGGCAGATATACGAAGGCATATTAGACAATCAGGCTATTTTGAAAATTACGGGGAAAGCTGGCGGCGGCAACCGAAAATATATAGAAGACGCTATACGCCGGTTTAAAAACGAACGCTATCCGAATATCGTCGTGACTGTCGACCTGCTTACAACTGGCATTGATGTGCCGGAGATTACGACGCTCATATTTCTGCGGCGCGTAAAATCCCGTATTTTGTTTGAGCAAATGTTGGGAAGAGCAACGCGTCTTTGCCCGGATATTCATAAAGACCATTTTGAGATTTATGATGCCGTCGGCGTATACGACTGCCTTGAAGACGTAACTTCGATGAAGCCTATTGTCGTCGACCCGTCCGTAACGTATGCGCAGTTATTGGAAGGCTTGGAATCTTTGGAAGAAGAGGGAAAAGTAAAACAACTCGTCGGTCAGATTTTAGCAAAGGCGCAGAGAAGCATTCGCCGTATGAGTGATGACGACAGAAAGCATGCCGACACATTGTGCGGCCAATCTATCAAAACTTGGCTGGAAGACTTAAAAGGGAGAACGCCGGCCGATTGCCGCAATCGCATTTTGGAGCAAAAAGACCTGTTCAACATGCTGGAGGACAGCAAAGGGATGGAGAGGAAACGATATATCATCGTGTCTGATGTGCCGGATACGCTTATTGAACATAAGAGAGACTATGGTTCCAGCGAGGAAAAAGAGAAGGTCACGCGGCCAGAAGATTATTTAGAGGCTTTTTCAGACTATATCAACCATAACATAAATGAAATTGCCGCTTTGAATATTCTCTGCACGCGGCCGAAAGAGTTGAAACGGGAAGAATTGCGTCAATTAGAACATATCTTGATGACAAATGGCTTTTCTGTGACTCAACTGAATACAGCCGTATCGGAGATGACGAATGAAAAGATGGCTGCCGATATTATCAGTTTCATCCGCCGCAGCGCCTTGGGGTCGACGTTGCTCAGCCACGAAGCGCGCATCCGCCGGGCCGTAGAACGGCTAAAACGGGCACATCATTTTACTGCTGGGCAGCTTGCCTGGTTGAGGACGATAGAAGCGTATCTCATGAAAGAATCAGTTATTACGACGGACACGTTTAATACGGATAGCCGCTTTAAAAGCAAAGGCGGTTTTGCCAAGCTAAACAAAAACGTATTTGACAATAAATTGGAATACATCATAGATGAACTCAACACCTATCTCTATGACGACGGAGGAAAATTAGGATGACGACACAAGAAATTGTTGGAAAGCTTTGGAATCTCTGCAACGTGCTGCGCGACGACGGTATTACGTATCACCAGTACGTGACGGAGCTGACATATATATTGTTTTTGAAAATGGCAAAGGAAACGGGAAGCGAAAAAAACATTCCTTATGGATACCGTTGGGACGATTTGACCTCCCGCAGCGGTCTCGACCTTAAGAAATATTACAAAAGCCTTCTCGACTATTTGGGCGAACATGGGGAAGGAAGGATTCAGGAGATTTATGCTGGCGCGGCGACGAATATTGACGAACCGAAAAATCTGGAAAAGATTATCGTATCTATTGATGAATTGGACTGGTTTTCGGCCAAAGAAGAAGGGCTGGGAAATCTTTACGAAGGCTTGTTGGAGAAGAACGCCAATGAAAAGAAGTCCGGCGCAGGCCAGTATTTTACGCCCCGCGTCCTTATCGACGTTATGACGCGGCTTATGAAACCGCAGCCCGGCGAGCGGTGCAATGACCCGGCCTGCGGCACCTTTGGATTTATGATTGCCGCCCATCAGTATGTCAAAGAGCGTACAAATGATTTCTGGGATCTCGACGCCGATATGGCGGAGTTTGAACAAAACGAGGCCTTTACGGGTTGCGAGCTCGTTCATGATACGCACCGGCTGGCTTTGATGAACGCTATGCTTCATGACATACATGGGAAAATCCTGTTAGGCGATACCTTGTCTGATGCGGGGAAAGGATTGAAAAACTTTGACCTCGTCCTGACGAACCCGCCTTTCGGGACAAAAAAAGGCGGCGAACGGGCGACGCGCGACGATTTTACCTATCCGACGAGCAATAAACAGCTCAATTTCTTGCAACATATTTACCGCAGTCTGAAAGCTGACGGTAAGGCTCGCGCTGCCGTCGTCCTGCCGGATAACGTCCTCTTTGCCGACGGCGACGGTGAAAAAATTCGCGTTGACCTTATGAATAAATGCAATCTCCATACGATTTTGCGCCTGCCGACAGGCATATTTTACGCGCAGGGCGTTAAGACGAACGTCTTATTCTTTACGCGTGGTACGGAAGAGAAAGACAATACAAAAGAAGTTTGGTTTTACGATCTGCGGACCAATATGCCGTCTTTTGGTAAGAAAAATCCATTGAAGAAGGAACACTTTGCTGCCTTTGAAACGGCCTATGAGGCTGAAAATCGGCGTGATATACAAGACGAACGGTGGAGCGTTTTTACAAGAGAAGAAATCGCGGCCAAAGGAAACAGCCTCGACCTCGGCCTGATTAAAGACGACTCTATCATTTCTTATGAAGACCTGCCCGACCCGGCCGAAAGCGCGGCCCAGGCAGCAAAGGACTTGCAGGAAGCGGCTAAACTCTTACAGGAGATAGCAGACGAATTGCAGGCTTTGAAGGTGAAATAACAGGAAGGACAATACATACATGGCAAAAAAGAAAGAACTAACACCAGAAGAAAAACTTCAGCAAGCACTCGTGCCAAAAGAAGAACAGCCCTATCCGTTGCCAGAAGGGTGGAAGTGGGTAAGATTGGGTGACATTACAAAAATTGTTGGAGGAGGAACGCCTTCATCTTCTGTAAAAGAATATTACGAAGATGGAAATATTGCTTGGATTAGCCCGTCTGACTTATCCAATTATTCTGAAAAATATATTTCATATGGAGCAAAAAATATTACAAAATTAGGATTGGAGAAATCGTCTGCTCAATTAATGCCTAAGGGGACCGTATTACTTTCTTCAAGAGCTCCCATTGGATATGTTGCGATTGCGAAAATAGCTTTATCCACAAACCAAGGGTTTAAAAACTTTCTGCCATCTCCTTCTTATTTACCTGATTACTTATATTGGTACTTAAAAGGTAATACAGAAATATTAAAAAGGTATGCAAGTGGAACGACATTTTTAGAATTATCTGCTAAAAAAGCAGCTTTAATTAAATTTCCTCTTGCCCCAATAGAAGAACAAAAACGCATCGTTCAAACCATTGAAAAATATTTTTGTAGATTGGATAAGATACAAGAAATTCTAAAATCTATTCTCTGTGATTCTGGAAAAAGAAAATCTGCCATTCTCCATAAAGCCTTTACAGGTGAACTCACGGTAAAATGGCGAGAGGAAAATAAAATATCCTTTGAAACTTGGAGAGTGGTGTCCTTTAATGAGGTGGCAGCAATTAAATCAAATTTAGTGGATCCAAAAGAGTATCAGGATTATCCGCACATAGCTCCAGATAATATCGAAAAAAGAACAGGAAAACTATTGGAATATCATTCTGTTAGAGAAGATAAAGTAAAGAGTAATAAACATAGATTTTATTCGGGACAAATATTATATTCCAAAATTCGTCCTTATTTGTCAAAAGTTATTATGGTTGATTTTGATGGCTTATGTAGTGCAGATATGTACCCAATAGAAGCCGCGGAATGTGTTAAATATTTGTGGTATTATATGTTATCTGACATTTTTCTGCAGCAAGCTAGTACAGCAGGTTCACGTAGTGTGCTTCCTAAAATTAATCAAAAAGAACTATCAAAAATTAAAACGCCAATGCCAAGCCGTCAAGAGCAAGAAAGAATTGTCTATATCCTAGATCATTTGTTTGCTAAGGAAGAGATTATTGCTCAACAGATTCAAAAAATATCAAATATAATTCAAATATTGAAAAAAAGTATTTTGGGAAAAGCTTTTCGGGGAAATATCACTTAATATACTAGCAGTTGTTTGTTGATTTTATGTGAGGGAAAGTAATGATGGCAGATATAAAAAGTATAAAATTACAAGGTGCTAATTTTGTAGAAGAAACGATTTTGCCTATTTTTAAGAAAAATTACTGTTTAATATATGGGAAAAATGGCAGTGGGAAAAGTACTATTTCGCGAGCATTAAATAAGGTAAAGGGAGATGAAATAGACTCGATAACTACTGCTGCATTATTGGATAATGACAATCAAAAAATTATGTTAAGCGAAGATGAAAAACAAAAAATTTTTGTGTTTAATGAAGACTACATAGATCAGAATATTAAGCTAGATGGAGATGGTCTTGAAACGATTGTTGTATTAGGTAAACAGAAGCAGGTTGAGGATAAATTACTTGAAAGCAGAAATAAATTAAAAGATATTAATAAAAAACTCGATGAACAAGAAAAAAAGTGTACAGTTTATAGAGACTCAGGAAATGTAAATTCACCGCAATACTATTTAGAGGCTATTATGAGAAAGCTTCGAGATAGGGATGGCTGGGCAGAACGGGATCGAAAAATAAAAGGACATAGAAGAGCATCATCAGTAAGTTCAGATACATATAAACAATTTATTGAACGAAATCCAAAAAAAACGAGAGATGAATTATTTTTATATTTTAATAAACAGTTAGAAAAATATGAAGAAATGAAGTCAGGGAAAGGAAAGATATTAAGAACTGTACCTATATCATATGAATTTTATTTTAATGAAAATCAATTTTCTCAATTATTAATCAAGAAAATAGAAAAGCCCATCCTTTCAGAACGAGAAAAGTTTTTATTCAACTTATTAGAGACTAAAGGCGGAAATTATATAGAAGATATACAGCAATATTTTTTAAAAGATGAAAATGAGATATGTCCATACTGTTTGCAGCCAGTTGAGAAAAGTTATAGAACTAATTTAATTGAAAGTATAGAAAAATTATTAAATAAGGAAGTAGAAACATATCAATCAAATTTGAAGGCGTATAAAAGGGAAACAATTGATTTAGATTTATCACCTTTTATGACCGTGGATGAGGGATTTGTGAGAACGATTCAAGAAGCATTAACTCAATTTAATGAATCCATTAACCATATTAATGATGTTATTGACCAAAAAATTTTAAATGTATATGATGTGCATATTCAATGGGAACTCCGCGATATACAAAAGCAATTTGAAAATTTAATAGAAAAATTAAAGAAATTAGAAGATAAACGGATTGAATTTAATAAAGCACTTGATAATGTAGCTGCTCAAAAGAATATACTTGATGAGATTAATTCAGATATTACGTATTACGATATTAAGGATGAGGTTGAGAAATATCAAAGACAAAAAGGGATATATGATAAAGAAGAAGCTCTTTTGAAACAATATGAGAGAGAACAAGGTCATATTGTAGAGCAAATTCAGGAACTTGAAGCTCAAAAGAAGAATATTTATATAGCAGTAGATTTAATTAATAAAAGTTTATGTTATATATTTTTTTCTAATGCGAGACTATCTATTCAATATAAAGACAATAAATATTATCTATATTCAAGAAATAAGTCGGTTTCGCCAAAAGAAATATCTGTAGGAGAAAGAAATATTATTGCTTTATGTTATTTCTTTTCTAGCATTATGGAAAACCAAGAAGAAGCAAGTATGTATAGTCAAGAATATTTGCTGGTTATTGATGATCCCATATCAAGTTTTGATATGGAAAATCGTGTTGGTATTTTATCATTTTTGAAATACCAATTGGATAAGTTCATAAATGGAAATGAGAATACAAAATTGTTAATTATGACTCATGACTTTATGACTTTTTATAATCTTCAAAAAATTATAAAGGATAGATATTGTTGCGAGTTAAAGAATGGGGAATTGTTGCCCGTTAAAAAAGATAGACATGAATATACTTGTCTGATGAAAGAGATTTATGAATATGCAAAGGGGAATGTAAAAGAATATGAATTGACTATTGGTAATGTAATGAGAAAAGTTATGGAGGCTTTTTCGACGTTTAATTATAGAATGGGGCCAGGTGATTTAGCAACAGATAAGGACTTGATACGATTACTTGATAAACCGTATGATGTTTATTTTCAAAATCTGATGTATCGTTTAGTTTTAAATAGTTTGAGCCACAACGAAGAAAGAGTGAAGGCTTTAGATGAATTTGAATTATTTTATAGTCATATCTCAGATGAAGAAAGAATACGAACGGCAAGAGACATTTTATGCTTGCTTTACTTATTAAATGAGGTACATGTTGTAAAACATCTTGAAACGGAAAGTGAATCAAAGAAAAAGATTGAAAATACTTTTAAGGAATGGCTCAATGCAATTAAGCAAAATTCTTTATAGTAACATATTGATAGATGGTAAATTGCTGGTGATTATCATGACAATAGGAAAAAAGATAGAACTATTTTTAGCGCAAGGTACGATGGATGGGCTAGTGACGGCGGAATTGTCGAACTGGAATGGCAAGGCGATTAAGATTCCGCGGACAGATGTATTGGATTGCGAGCGCGACGATATTCGAGGTGTCGGCGTGTATTTCTTGTTTTGCCAAGACGAGGTCAGCGGGAAAGATGCCGTGTATATTGGCGAAGCGGAAAATGTATATCAACGGCTAAAGCAGCACATGGCAGCGTATAAAGCTGGAAAGGAAGAATATTATTGGCATACTGCCGTGTGCTTTATCAGCAGTATGCTCAACAAGGCGTTGATTCGTTATTTGGAGGATCAGCTTGTTTCCATTGCCAAGTCGTGCGGAAAATACGATGTGCTGACGAAAACGACATATGACACATGGTTAAAAGAAGCTGATATTGCCAGCATGGGCGAGTTTATCGAGAATATCAAAGTATTGCTGGGAACACTAGGGTATAAAGTTCTCGTACCGGTTCCGCAGGGCGATGAAAAGACGGTGTATTTATATTGCAAATGCGGCGAACGTATGGCAAAGGGTTTCATTACTACGAATGGCTTTACCGTTGTAAAAGATTCTGCTGTATCTAAAGGTGTCGTGCCGTCATTTATACAAGATAATTCATACTATAAATTAAGGCAGCGATTGGAAGCGGACGGCACGATTTGCGAAGGGACGTTTTCACTCGATTATGAGTTCAGCTCACCTTCAGCAGCCGCTGCTGTCGTGAGAGGAAGTCATTCTAATGGAAATATACTATGGAAAACGCAAGATGGTGTGAAATTAAGAGATTTATAAAAGGAGTTTCTCATGAATTCAATTTGCCCATGGGCTTTAGGCGCCCCGTTGCTGCGGGAGTATCACGATACGGAATGGGGCGTGCCTTGTCATGATGATACGATGTTGTTTGAGCTGCTGTGCCTCGAAGGGGCGCAGGCCGGGTTGTCGTGGCTGACGATTTTGAAGCGGCGAGAGGGGTATCGTAAGGCCTTTCGGAATTTTTCTATACGGGCCTGCGCGGCGCTGACCGACGACGAGCTGGAAGAGATTCGCCTTCACGGCGATGTGATTCGCAACCGCCTGAAAATTGCTTCGGTGCGGAAGAACGCCCGCGTTGTACAGGAGATTCAGCAGGAGTTTGGTTCCTTTGACGCCTATGTCTGGCATTTTACGGAGGGGAAACAGATTCGCAACGCTTGGAACGATCAGGGAGACATGCCGGCTCAGTCGGAATTGTCGGAGCGCATCAGCAAGGATTTAAAGAAGCGGGGCGCGTCCTTCGTCGGGCCGGTGATTATGTATTCCTTTTTGCAGGCCGCCGGCGTGCTGAACGACCATATTGCGTCTTGTCCTTGCGGCGATGGGGCGTATTAAATAAAGAAGGTGCATCATATGAAGGTATTGTTACTGATAGTAGTATGTTTATGCGTCTGGATTTGCGGCAGTGCGGAGTCACAGGCGACATACGAGGAATACGATGCAGGGTATGCGAAGGGCTATGAAGATGCCTGCATGGGCTTGTGGGACGAGTGGCCCGATTACGGCTCAGAAGATTTTAAAATCGGCTATGCCGATGGGCAGGGAGAACGGCGTGACGAATTGGATGCGGCTCATGACGATGGCTATTCTGCCGATGAATACGATGACGGTGATAGTGATGAATGGTAAATAATATACAACAGCCTCGGAGCTTCATGAAGAACTCCGAGGCTGTTGTATTAAGAAATAGGTTATTTTACTGTAATTTTACATTTGAAAATTGCATAATTCTTCTTTTTTGCTATTTTCTTATGGTACAATGTGTAATATACAGGAGATGAAAGGGATATTCAACATGGGCTGTACCATGTTGAGATAACGCGGCTTGTTATTTTTTGACAGAGAGGTGAAGAACTATGAAGCGTTGGTTAGTGATGATGATGTGCGCCGTATGGTTTCTGATGGGCAATCTTTCCTTTGCCATGACGTCGCCTTTGGGGATAGGATCATCGCCCACTTGGGGAAGCGGCATGCCGGCGTTGGAGTCCTTTGACGATGATGATTACTGGGACGACGACCGCTGGGAAGACGATGACGATGACTACTGGGATGACGATCGTTGGGAAGATGACGATGACGACGATTGGGACGACGACCGATGGGAGGATTAAGACCTGAGCTTCTTGCAGCGTATATCTTTGCGTTAGATAGTAAACTATATTGACATGACATCATATGTTCGTATATGATGTTGCCGTAGGCATTACACACACAACGGCAGGCGGTTATATCGCCCCTATCCATTTCGAATGAATGGGGGTGATGCCCATGAACGAGACAAACGTAACACTATTACTTTTGATTCTCTTAGTGGTACTTTTACAAAAGAAATAACCGCCCATAGCGTCCAAACTTTAGGCGGTTAAATCTTGCTTAATGTAGGGGCTATAACCGTTTGTCGGTGTAATGCCTCGTTTTTTATTTCACCTTCATTATACTGAGTATTGAAAGAGCCGTCAAGAAAAAAAACGAAGACTGCTGATACATGCGGAAATGTTTATGTATTCAATTACTTGACAAGTCCTATGGAATCGGGTACAATAATGTCTGTTAACGGGACGTGGCGCAGCTTGGTAGCGCGCTTCCTTGGGGTGGAAGAGGTCGCGAGTTCAAATCTCGCCGTTCCGACCAGCATAAAAGCCTTTGTTCAGAGCGTTGGACGAAGGCTTTTCTTGTTTTTGCAATACGCATCGTTTGGCGAAAGGGGAAACGGTCATGCAGGTAAAACGCGTATTAGCTGCCGTATGCTGCTGTTGTTGCCTGGCTGGCGGAGCAGTTCAGGCCAGCGAGGAATTTCATGATGTGAAGACTCCCGTCGTAGGAGTGGAATTTCCTGTCGAAGAGCCCGCAGTAAAACCGAATATTCAAGAACGGACGAAGGCTATATTAGATGAGTACAACGACCCGAAACGGCCGAAAACCCATCACGGCGTCGAACTGGGCCACGTGTATATTCCTAAGGGCACGCCGCTCATGCTGGCCCTGCAGGAGCCGATCAGCTCGAAGACCAGCAAGGAAGGCAAGGCCTTTAAGCTGAAGAGCCTGGAAGACGTAGTCATCAACGACGTCGTCGTCATTCCGGCCGGCACGACCTGCGTCGGCAAGGTGCTGAAGGGCCGGGGAAACCGCGGCTTCGGCAGAGGCGGCAAGCTGGAGCTGTCCATTGCGGCGATTAAAACGCTGAACGGCGTGACGGTTCCCTTGAACGGCTATATCAAGGGCCGGGGAAAGAAAAGCTCGACGTGGTTTGCTCCGTGGTGGATTTCGGCATTTTTGAAAGGGAAAGAGCTGAACTATAAGGAAGGGCAGCTGTTCCGCGTGACTGTGAGCCGCAATACGGACCTGAAGGTGACGGGCGACGAGCTGGGCGATGCCATGGGCTACCCTGCCGACGGCAAACCGTCTATCTACGTCAAACCGATGGAATAAATACAGGGGATAGAAAGGGGATTGTATGGATATAGTAATTCGGCCTGCGGCGCCGACAGATTTAAAGGCCGTGACGGCCATTGAAGCGGCATGCTTTCCTGCGGCAGAAGCTGCGACGGAAGAGAGCTTCCGCCAGCGGTTGGCAGCCTTTACCTATTCCTTTCTCATTGCGGAAAAGGATGGAAGGCCTATTGGATTTATCAACGGCTGCGTGACGAATAAGGACGAGCTGACCGACGATTTGTATGAATCGACGGCGCTGCACGACGACGACGCGCCGAACGTCATGGTGTTCGGTCTGGACGTGATTCCCCAGGAGCAGCATCAGGGCTTTGCCGCGGCGCTGATGAAGGCCTATATCGAAAAGGCGGAGTCGCGCCGTAAAAAGCAGATTATCCTGACCTGCAAGGAACGGCTTATCCCGTTTTACGAGCAGTTCGGCTATGAATGCCATGGGAAATCCCAGTCTACGCACGGCGGCGCCGTGTGGTACGATATGGTATTGCCCTTGACCCGCTGAGCGGGACGTCCTATGAAACCTTAGCGATATTTCACACTATCTCCTGTCGCATAGCGCAGATCCTATTTCTGCTGCTCATGCGGCAGGAGTTTTTTTGCGCTTGTGTTCCGTCCGGCTTATGCTGCTGGGGCAGGTATGCTATAATAAAAGATACGCAGCATTGCAGTATGTAACTTATCGATAAGGAGCGTTGTCATGAGGCCATTTGTCCATTTGCATGTCCATACGCAGTACAGCTTGTTCGACGGGCTGTGCCGCATTCCCGACATGGTTCAGAAGGCAAAAGAATTGAATATGCCCGCCGTGGCGATTACGGATCACGGCAATATGTACGGCGTCATCTATTTGTATAAAGAAGCGGTAAAGCAGGGCGTCAAGCCGATTTTAGGTTGCGAGGTCTATATGACCAAGGGCAGCCGCTTCGAGAAGAAGACGAAGGAACGGTTATGCCATCTGATCCTGCTGGCGAAGGATTTGAAGGGCTATCATAATCTGGTCAAAATCGTGTCGAAGGGCTTTGTTGACGGGGAAAACAATTACCACAAGCCCCGCGTCGACTACGACCTGCTGGAGCAGTACCATGAGGGGCTTATCGCCATGAGCGCCTGCATCGAGGGCCATATCCAGCAGAATATCCTCAACCGCGACGAAGAAGGAGCCCGGCAGACGCTGGAGCGGCTGGTGCGCATTTTCGGCAAGGACGATTTCTATCTGGAAGTGCAGAATCACGGGCTGGCGGAGGAAAAGATCGTCCGCGAGGTGTTTAAGCGCTGGTCGAAGGAATATGGATTGAAGGTCGTGGCGACGAACGATTTCCATTACATTGAAAAGTCAGATGCCGGGGCGCAGGAAGTCAAATTATGCATTTCGACGGGCAGTACCCTCGAAGACCCGGACCATTTCCGCTTTGCCAACGACGAGTTTTACATGAAGAGCGGTGACGAAATGGCCGAGCTGTTTCCCGATATGCCGGAAGCGCTGGATACGACGCTGGAAATCGCCGATAAGTGCAATGTGGAGATATCCTTTGACGAGCGCCATTTGCCGAAATTCCCCGTTCCCGAAGGGGAGACGGACGAGTCGTACCTGCGCAAGCTCTGCGAAGAGGCCCTGCCGACGCGGTACGACCCGGTGACGCCGGAAGTGCGGGAACGCATGAATTACGAGCTGGACGTCATCAACAAGATGGGCTTTCCGTCGTACTTCCTCATCGTATGGGACTATGTCAAGTTTGCCCGCGACCACGATATCCCCGTCGGCCCGGGCCGCGGCTCGGCGGCGGGCTCCGTCGTAGCGTATCTGCTGGGGATTACGGGGCTGGACCCGCTGAAATACGACCTCCTCTTTGAACGGTTCCTCAATCCGGAACGGGTGACGATGCCCGATATCGACATGGATTTCTGCTATGAAAACCGCGGCCGCATCATCGACTACGTAACGCGCAAGTACGGCAAGGAACACGTGGCGCTGATCATCACTTTCGGAACGCTGGCTGCCCGGGCAGTCATGCGCGACGTCAGCCGGGCCTTGGCGATTCCTCTCGGCGAAGTCAACCGCTTTATGAAGCTCGTGCCGACGGAATTGGGCCTGACTATCGACCGGGCTCTGCAGATCAGCAAGGAATTCCGCCAGGAATACGAGACGAACAGCACGATTCATCACATGGTCGAAGTGAGCCGCGCCCTTGAAGGAATGGTACGCCATTCGTCGACTCATGCGGCCGGCGTCGTAATTTCCGCTGCTCCGGTAGACGATTACGTGCCCATGCAGTATTCAAAGGAAGGATATTTGACGACCCAGTATGACAAGGATCTGGTTGAAGAGCTGGGCCTGCTCAAGATGGACTTTCTGGGCCTGCGGACGCTGACCGTCATCGGCGATGCCGTCAAGCTCATACGGCAACAGCACGGCGTCGACATCGATATCGACGCCATTCCCCTGGACGACCAGGAGACGTGCAAACTCCTGACGGAGGGCGATACGGCCGGCGTGTTCCAGATGGAATCGTCGGGCATTACGACGCTGGTTAAGGAACTGGCGCCAAAGCATTTCGAAGACATGATTCCCCTCGTCGCCCTGTACCGTCCGGGGCCTTTGGGCAGCGGCATGGTAGAGGATTTCATTAAGGGCAGTCACGGCGAAAAGGAAATCACCTATCTTCATCCCTTGCTGGAGCCGATTTTGAAGGACACGTACGGCGTTATCCTGTATCAGGAACAGGTCATGCAGATCGCTTCCGTCATGGGCGGCTTCTCGTTGGGACAGGCAGATTTGCTGCGTCGGGCCATGGGCAAGAAGAAGGAATCGATCCTGAAAGCCCAACGGGAGAGCTTTTTGGCCGGGACGCAGAAAAATGGCATTTCCGACGACATTGCCAACAAGGTCTTTGATCTCATGGTATACTTCGCCGGCTACGGCTTCAATAAATCCCACTCGGCGGCCTACGCCTACATCGCCTGGCAGACGGCGTATTTGAAGACGCACTACCGGGCGGAATTCATGGCGGCGACGATGACCAGCTTTATCAACGATATCCGCAAGATCAGCTATTACATTTCGGAATGCCGCCGTCACGGCGTCGAGGTGCTGGCACCGGACGTCAACGCCAGTGTATCCATGTTTTCCGTCGAAAACGGCGCCATACGCTTCGGCCTTTCGGCAGTCAAAAGCATCAGCGACGTCGTCATCGAGGCTATCGTCACGAGCCGGGAAAAAGACGGGCCCTTTACGTCGCTCAGCGATTTCTGCAGCCGCGTCGATTACCATATTCTAAACCGCAAGATGCTGGAAAGCCTTATCAAAGGCGGGTCTATGGATTCCTTCGGCCGGCCGCGGTCGCAGCTCATCGCCGTACTGGAAGAGGCCATGAGCGTCGGGGCGCAGAAGCAGAAGGACGACGCGTCGGGACAGATGGGATTGTTCGACGACGGAAACGACAATGCGGCGATGGAATTGGCCTATCCCAACGATCCTGAGTACCCCATGGACATGCTGCTGGCTATGGAAAAGGAATACGACGGCTTCTATTTCAGCGGGCATCCCCTGGAAAAATACGAAGACGTGCTGAAGTCCATGACGCCTCTTTCGGTCCTCTTCGGCGAGGATAACCGGCAGTATGACGGAAAAATGCTGTGCATCGGCGGCCTGGTGACGGGACGGCGGCAGGTGACGACGAAGCGGAACGAGCAGATGGTTATCCTGACGATTGAAGATTACACCGGCTCTATCCCCGTCGTCGTCTTTCCCAAGGCTTTCAGCCAGTATATGAATCTTTGCGTCGTCGATATGGCTGTTTCCGTTCAAGGCCGGGCCGATATTAACGACGACGATATCCAACTCATTGCCGAAACGTTAG
Source organism: Megasphaera sp. ASD88 (assembly GCF_002287425.1). NCBI lineage: Bacteria > Bacillati > Bacillota > Negativicutes > Veillonellales > Veillonellaceae > Megasphaera > Megasphaera sp. ASD88. The sequence continues at coordinate 62,004 of NZ_NQXW01000003.1, forward strand.
CACCCTTAGGAGACCAGCCGGCAGAGGGGCACGCCGTGAGCATGGCCGCAGCCGCCCGCCGGGCCGGCGCACTCTGGCAGCCGGGAAAGGGGACGAAGCTGTTTATCAAGATACCGGCCCATCTGGAACGAAGCGACTTGAGCACGCGCCTGGGCGGCGTATTGGAAAAGCATCACGGCGAAGTCAAGGTATACTTTCACCTCATGGGCAGCCGCCGCACGATTTTGACCGACCCGCGGTATTGGGTAGAAACGGAGGATTCCCTGCGGCAGGAGCTGGAAGCCATGCTGGAGCCGGGCTCTGTCGTGTTGAAGTGAGGCTATGCAGAATTGATATAAATAATATAAAATATTTACAGATAATTATTTTAAATTAAGAAAAAATATGATATACTGTAACCATAGCCTTAGCTTATAAACATAAAAGGAGGGTCTCCCATGACAATAGAACGGTTGAAACAAGTAAAAAACGTGATTTCCGACGTGTACCAAGGCTTTGCCGGATGTTCGACCGGCGGTTGCTGCGGCGTTTCTCTCCCGAAAGAGGACCAGGATAAGCTGAAACAATGGAAGCAGGATATGCAGCAAAAATAGAATAGAGAAGGGAAAAGCCCGTATGACAGGGTAGGGTATCTGTCATACGGGCTTTTTTTGCGCAAGAGATAACATATGCCGGCAGGCGTATCATTCCTGCCGGCATACATTCGGATATTATTTTTCTGCGTTCAGCGTGCTGTTGATGCGGACGCCATTTAAGAAGGGGATTACCGGTTTGGCCGTCGTGCTGACCGTTTCGCGGATGCCTTCGAAGGTCGTCGTCAGCATGAGTTTCAGGCGGTTTGTCTGATTGACCGAGCTGGCGCTGGGGTCGTAGTCGATGGCGACGATATTCGTGTCGGGGAAGGCCGCTTTCAGGGCTTTGATCATACCCTTGCCCGTTACGTGGTTCGGCAGGCAGGCCCAGGGCTGGAGGCAGACGATGTTCTTCGCGCCCCGCTTGATGAGGTCGATCATATCGCCGGTCAGGAACCAGCCTTCGCCGGCGACGTGGCCGAGGGATAAGTATTCCTTCGCCTCGTCGGCAATGTCGTAAATCGACGTGACCGGGTCGAAATGGCGGCTCTTGGCGACGGCTTCGCAATAGGGCTTGCGGTACCATTCGAGGAGCTTCACCATGGATTTGCTGGCCAGGGCCGACATCCAGCTTCCCGACAGGTATTTCTGGCGGAACTGGGTGTCGAGGAGGCCGTACAGGAAGAAATCCGTCAGGCCGGAGACGATGATTTCCCCGCCTTCTTCTTCGATCATGCGCACGATGTGGTTGTTGGCGATGGGATGGAACTTGACGTAGATTTCGCCGACCAGGCCGATGCGCGGCTTCATCTCTTCGCTCATGTCGATGTTGTCGAATTCATCGATCATGGCCCGGATGTTTTTCTTGAAGGTCTTGACGTCGGCTTTTATCAGGTCGACCTTGCATTTTTCCTGCCATTTTTTGAACAGGCTTTCGGCCGTGCCCTTTACCTTTTCATAGGGCCGCGTGCGGTATAATACCTGCTGCAGCGCGTCGCCGTATACCATGGCCATGACCAGGCGGTGCCAGAAGCCGATATGAGGCTTGAAGCCCGGCTGAGGATTCAGTCCCTTGGTATTCAGGGAAATGATGGCTACGTCGCTCATGTTGGCGTCGGCCAGGGCTTTGCGGATCATGCCGATGTAGTTCGTCGCCCGGCAGCAGCCGCCCGTCTGGGAAATGATGACCGACGTGTGCTTCAGATCGTATTTTCCCGATTTCAGGGCCGTAATGATTTGCCCCAGGGACATGATGGCCGGATAGCAGGCGTCGTTGTGGATATAGGCCAGGCCCGTGTCGATGGCTTCCTGGCCCTGATGGGGCAGGAGCTCGATGTGGTAGCCTTCGTGGGCGAAGGCCGCTTCGAACATGGGGAAGTGAATCGGCGTCATAGACGGAGCCAAAATGACGTTCGTCTTCTTGTCGGCCTCCGTGAACAAGGCCTTGTGGTACGAATAGGGTTCCGTCGCTTCCGTGCTCGGTTTCCGGTGATTCATGACGAACAAGAGGGAGCGCAGGCGGATGCGGATGGCGCCGAGGTTGGACCCTTCGTCGATTTTCAGCAATGTATGGATTTTATGGCCCTGAGCCAGGATTTCCTGTACCTGGTCGGCGACGATGGCGTCGAGGCCGCAGCCGAAGGAGTTGAGTTCGACCAATTCCAGATTGGGCTGCGTGACGATGTACTGCGCTGCCCGATACAGGCGGGAATGGTAGGACCACTGGTCGACGACGCGCAGTTCCTCCGGCAGGTGTCCCAGGGGAGCGACGCCGTCTTCCGTCAGGACGGCCAGGCCCAGGCTGTTGATGAGCTCAGGGATGCCGTGATTGATTTCCGGGTCGATGTGATAGGGACGGCCGCAGAGGACGATGGCCCTGTCGCCGTCTTTTGCCAGCCGTTCCAGCGTGGCCTTGGTCAGGTCGCGGTATTTCTGTTTATACGCTTCTTCCTCATCCCAGGCGGCCAGGGCGGCTTCCTTGATTTCCTTCTTGCCGATATTCCATACGCGCAGCTCTTCCTGCAGGCGCGGTACGATGCGTTTTTTATCGTGAAGCGGCAGGAAGGGGCAGAGGTAGAGGGTGTTCGTGTCGGACAGGCGTTCCACCATGTTGTGGCGGATGACTTCGGGATAGCTCATGACCATGGGGCAGTTGAAGCTGTTGTCCCGGCTGCCTTCCTGCGGGCCGTTTTGGATGCAGGGATAGAAGATGCGGTCTACGCCCTTTTCCAGCAGGTTTTCGATGTGGCCGTGGACGAGCTTGGCCGGATAGCAGGCCGAATCGGAGGGGACCGTGTCCATGGCCTTTTCAAACAGTTCCTTGGAGGATGGGTCGGACAAGACGACGGTGTAGCCCAGCTTGGTGAAGAAAGTAAACCAGAAGGGATAGTCTTCGTACATGTTCAGCACGCGGGGAATGCCGACGGTGCCGCGGGGGCCCTGCTCCAGCGGTTTGTACTGGTTGAACAGCAAATTGTACTTGACCTTGTACATGTTGGGCAGCGCTTTCTTGCGGGCTGTCGTCGAGCCGGCGGCGCCCCGTTCGCAGCGGTTGCCCGTAATGAAGGAACGGCCGTCGTTGAAGGTGTTGACCGTCAGCAGGCAGTTATTCGTGCACAGGCCGCAGTGGCGGATCGACGTGGCGACGGATAGGCCGGCCAGATCCTGCCGGCTGAGCAGCGTCGTCTTGGCGTGGTCGCTATGGTAGGACGAGCGGCAGATAAGCCCCATGCCGAAGGCTCCCATGAGGCCGGCGATGGCCGGCCGGATGACCTGGCGGCCCAGGAGCTTTTCAAAAGCCCGCAGCACGGCGTCGTTGTAGAAGGTGCCGCCCTGGACGACGATGTATTTGCCCAGCTTTTCCGGGTCTTTTACTTTTATTACTTTATATAAGGCGTTCTTGATGACCGAGTAGGACAGGCCGGCGGAAATATCCGCGAGGGTCGCTCCTTCCTTCTGGGCCTGCTTGACCTTGGAATTCATGAAAACGGTGCAGCGCGAGCCCAGGTCGATAGGGCTTTTGGCCATCAGGGCTGCCTTGGAAAACTCTTCGATAGACAGGTTCAGCGACTTGGCGAAGGTATCGAGGAATGAGCCGCAGCCTGACGAGCAGGCTTCGTTGAGGAGGATGTCCTCGATGTGGCCGTTCTTTAAGCGGCTGCATTTCATGTCCTGCCCGCCGATGTCGAGGATGAAATCGACGTCAGGGCAGAAATGGGCTGCCGCCTGATAGTGGGCGATGGTTTCGACTTCGCCGATATCGAGGTGCAGCGCTTCTTTCAGCAGGGCTTCGCCGTAGCCCGTAATGCCGGTCTTGGCGATAAACGCGCCGTCGGGCAGGCGGCTGTACACTTCTTCGATGATCTTTTTGGCGGCCATGAGCGGGCTGCCTTCGTTATTCTGATAGTGCGTATAGAGGATTTTCAGGTCTTCGCTCAGCAGGACGGCCTTGATCGTCGTCGAGCCGGCGTCGAGGCCCAGGTAGCACGGCCCGCTGTAGGCGGCCAGGTCGCCGTAGGGGACGGTATGCTGCGAGTGGCGCTGCTGAAATTCGCGCAGCTCTTCTTCGCTGTCGAAGAGGGGATCGATGCGGTCCGATTTTGCCAGAGACGATTCGTCGACGTTTTTCAGCTGTCCCATGAGGTTCATGAAGGATACAGGCGTTTCGTCGAAGCTGCCCAGAGCCGCGCCGATGGCTACGTATACCTGGGCGTTTTCCGGCGCGACGACGTGGTCGTCGTCTAAATGAAGGGTCTTGGCGAACTGACGGCGCAGCTGCGGCAAATAGGTCAGCGGGCCGCCGAGGAAGCAGACCGTGCCCTTGATGGGACGGCCGCAGGCCAGGCCTGTAATCGTCTGGAAGACGATGGACTGGAAGACCGACGCGGCGACGTTTTCCTTGCTGGCCCCTTCGTTGAGGAGGGCCTGGATATCCGTTTTGGCGAATACGCCGCAGCGGGCGGCGATGGGATACAGGGTATCCGATTTTTCGGCCAGAGCGTTTAAGCCGCTGGCGTCGGTGTGGAGCAGCGTGGCCATCTGGTCGATGAACGCGCCCGTGCCGCCGGCGCAGTTGCCGTTCATGCGGTGTTCGTTGCCGCCGGTCAGATAGGTAATCTTCGCGTCTTCGCCGCCCAGCTCGATAATGACGTCCGACTGGGGGTAATAGGTGCGGACGGCCTTCGTGCCGGCGATGACTTCCTGAACGAAGGCGATGCCCAGGTAGTCTGCCAGGGCGATGCCGCCGGAGCCTGTAATGGCAATGGTGATTTGTTGGTCACCGAAAATCTCATAGGCATTTTGCAGCAAATCCCACACCTTTTGGCGAATGTCCGTGTAGTGGCGGACATAGCACGCGTGCAGGCATTGCTTGGCGTCGTTGAGGACGGCGATCTTTACCGTCGTCGAACCAATGTCAATGCCTATATGTAATATGTTTTTCATGTGAGTCACCTTATCGGCTGCAAAGCCGATCTTTCTGATAATCTATAGATGCAGGCGCCGCGTTTAAAGGAATACGGCGCATATAAGTCTACTCTATATTGTACCATATGGAGTCAAAACTGTAAGGTGCCGGAATGAGAATTCATATGAAAATTTTACCTCCACCTATGAGCGATACGTATACAATTACTTCCTTTTGTTTACTCTTTTGTGTTACAATAACATATAGTTAAGAGACAATATAGGAGGTACTCATGAAAAAATTTGTGACAGAACATCAGTCTCCGTACTTGGACCTGAGCGCAGAAGTATCGGAAATTTTATATGAAGGCAAATCTGATTTTCAGGATATTATCGTAGCCGATTCGAAGGAATTCGGCCGTATGCTCGTGCTGGACGGCGTGTTCCAGACGTCTGACAAGGACGAGTTTATTTATCACGAATGCATTACCCATATCCCGCTGTTTTTGCATCCCAATCCGAAAAACGTCCTCATCATCGGCGGCGGCGACGGCGGCGCAGCTCGTGAAGCCGTGCGCCATCCCGAAGTAGAACACGTCACGATGGTCGACATCGACGGCAAGGTCATTGAGCTGTCGAAGCAGTTTTTCCCGGCGATTTCCAAAGCCATGCGGGAAAACAATCCGAAGCTGACCGTCAAGGTCGGCGACGGCATTGCCTTCATGCGCGAAGCGAAGGATTTCTACGACGTCATCATCGTCGACTGCTCCGATCCGGTCGGCCCCGGCGAAGGCTTGTTTACGTATGAATTCTATAAAGACACCTTTAAGGCATTGAAGGAAGACGGCTTGTTTGTACAGCAGACGGAATCTCCCTTTATGCACAGCAAGCTCGTGCGGGAAATCAAGGACTGCGTGTCCGATATCTTCCCCATTACGCGCCTGTACACGGCCTTCATTCCCCTGTATCCGACGGGCATGCACTGCTTTACTATGGGCTCGAAGAAATACGATCCCCTGACATGGGAACCGAACCGTACGCGCACCTTCCCGACGAAATACTACAACGAAGGCATCCAGCGCAGCGCTTTCGTACTGCCGAACTTCGTAAAAGACGTCCTGTATGGGGAAAAAGATCGCTAAGCGAAAAAAGTACATAAAAATATAATTTTGCTATTGACATTGCATCTGTGAAATGATATTATAATCTACGTTGACGGCGCTTATAGCGTAGCTAAGGGCGCTGTCGCGCAGATTACAATATGGCGGGTATGGTGAAGCGGTCAACACGGCGGATTGTGGCTCCGTTACGCAAGGGTTCGAATCCCTTTACTCGCCCCATAGGGGTATAGCCAAGTGGTAAGGCACCGGACTTTGACTCCGCTATGCGCTGGTTCGAATCCAGCTACCCCTGCCAGCCATGATTCACTAGCTCAGTCGGTAGAGCACCTGACTTTTAATCAGGGTGTCCCGAGTTCGAATCTCGGGTGAATCACCAGTTGGAAAACCGTCTCTCAAGAGGCGGTTTTTTTGTTATTTTTGTTTGCGCGTACTGCAAATTCATTTATAAAGAAGAGCAAGGATATATCTTTATCAGGGGTATATCCTTGCTCTTTTTTTGTGTAATTCCCATATGGCATGTATGAAGAATAGGAATATTAATAAAAAATATTTTCAATGTAATAAATATATGTTATACTTAATAAAAATAATTATATATGGTAAAAATAGGTTTCCTGTAATTGAAAAGTTTTGAAGCGCATAGAAAAATGTTCAATTAAATTTTAAATTGTGTCAAATGTTTTTTTGCATTTTATGTCATGGATTTTATTTTTTTTGAAATTTAACGTTATTCTGAACATGCCTGAGCCTGCCAAGGTATAGACGCAGGCAGGAAAACGTCCATGTTCAAATTTAAAATTGGAGGGTGCAATGAATAGGTTATTCAAAGTCATATTTAATAGAAATAAATGCTGTTATGAAGTTGTTTCTGAACTGGCGCGCAGCTGCGGAAGATGTAAAAGCAGTGTAATAAAAGGGGCTGAAAAAGGCAGTCTTGCGGCTGCGGTGCTGCTGATGCTGTCTTATCCCCTAGGGCCAGTCAACGCAGCATATGAGACGCTGTTCGATTCGGACGGTGTTAGTGTCTCCTATGATGAAGGGACAAAGAAACTGCTTATACACCATGACGGCAGAGATACGGAAGTGGACGGCCGTTTTATTATAAGCGGCGGCACATATGACAGCTCTCTTATGACGATTACCTATAATCCAGATACACAGAACTTTACAGTTGTAAAAAAAGGAACAGCTGAACCGCGTCCGGCGCTAGCCTCCATGGCAGCTGCTGTTTCAAACATCGGCATTTCTGCTGCTCCGACGGCTGCTGATGATGCATCGGCAGCATCGAATGTTGTCTATGATAGTAATTCTAATAGTGTCGTCATTCTTAATTCAGATGGCAGTATCCCTTCAGACTCCGGTAATGGCCCAGTTAAAGACAGTATATTGCTGAATCCGAGCAGCACTACGCATACTGTGAATACATCTAATTCTCAAAAATCTATTTTAATCGGTACAGATGCCCGTGTAGGACATGACGATGCCTTTGATGAAGTAACGACTAGAGCCGGGTACAGCGCTAAAAATGAAAAAAATGGGGAAAGCAATATAGTAATCGGCAATGATGCCCGTGTTATTACCAATTACTATGAAGGCCCGAAATCCAGCCATGAATACAAAAAGAGCGTAATTGGGACGGCTAAGAATCGTGATAACAATACTGTAATTGGTAATGGAGCAATGTCATCTGGCCGGGAAACTGTTGTTCTTGGATTTGGCGCATCTACAGTCGTCGATCCCGATGATACCAACGCATATAATGACTACGCTGTAGCCATTGGCTCAAAGGCTCGTTCCCAAGGATATGGGTCTGTCGCTATTGGCTATGCTGCGCAGGTCACAGGATATGACTCTATTGTTATCGGGAGCAGTGTTCCAACAAACAAATCCATGTATACATTGGGATTAGCGCGAGACAGCGTTGTTATTGGCTCAAATTCAATTGGCTTTGAAAATACCAGCATATCTGTGGGACGGAGAAATTTGGTTGGGGTTCCTAATCCTGATTTAATTACGCAAGACGCTAAGGGGTATTGGATTTTAAAAGCCACGGCAATTCACGATATGAAGACTGCAGACAGCGTGGCTGTCGGCACCTCGCTTGTCGTACCCAGCCAGGGAAGCGTGGCTTTGGGGAAGATGAACTATGCGAAAGGAACGGCGAGTACTGCTGTCGGGAAAGGCGTGCAAGCTCTAAGCAATGGTGCGATTGCTATTGGTCAAGGGGCGCCGATTGATGGCGTACTGCCGGACGAATATTGGAAGCTTGACTTGGTAGATAAGACAAACATTGCGGGGGATGTCCTGGCAGGATCTAGGAGCAGACCTTTAAAAAAATACAGAGAGTATTTATCTGCAGATGACCCCGGAGGATTTCGCGTTATCGGTGAGAATGCCGTCGGTATAGGCTCATACGGACAGGTACGCGGCGATGGCGCAGTTATGATTGCTTCTGGAGCAGCTCCTTTTGATGCTTCCAATCAGAAAGCATATGAAGCAGAAAACATGGCAGTACAGCAGGCAAAATTAGATATTGCTGCCAAAGAGGGAGTATTAGAAGCCATAGAGAAGCAGAAAGATAAGAACAGCCCGATTACTGATAAGAATGCAAAGGATCTTGCAATCTATCTTGAAAAGACGTATGGGATTGGTTATGACGCAGAGCATGATTTTGCTGGAACTATTGCGGACACTTTGAGTCGTAATATAGTTGAATCTAAACTGAGTGCGGCAAAACTAGCGTCTGATTTCCGCAAAAAATGGCTTGAAGGCAAATATTCTTTCGTCGAAGGCGAGGCTGCTGTCGGCTTAGGCCGTTTCGTACAGGTCCATGGTGACCGCGCACTGGCTATTGGGGATCATGCTATTGTAGGCGACGGAGCCGACAAGACTGCAGACGACGCCATTGCTATGGGCGGGTATGCAAAAGTTACTGGAAAGAACTCATTAGTCTTCGGTTTTGGCGGAATGGAAAGAATTCATATGGATGGGACGGCAGAGACGCTAACGGAGCCGCAGTTTAATCTTGTTTCCGGGGCACGTTCTATCTTATTGGGCAGCTACAGCAAGGTGCTTGGAGATAATGCCTTTGGAATCGGCAATAACCTCAGCGTAGACGTAGATTACGGTATTTCTTTGGGAGACTATTCGTCTGTTTCTGGAGCGTACGGCTTGAATTTTGGCTACAATGGAACGGTAGACGGCAAAAATGGGATCAATATAGGTTCAATGGGGAAGGCTGCAGCAGAAAACGCCTTGAATTTTGGGACAGAAGGGATGTCCAGCGGTACCGATTCTATCAATATCGGCACGGAAGGCAGGGCGACGATGAATAACGCCATATCCATTGGCTATCGGGGACAGGCGACGGGCGACAGTACGATTGCGCTTGGCGGCTTCAGTATTGCCGATCATGATAACTCTATTGCGATTGGCGCCAATGGAACGGTACATGCTGTAAATTCTGCATCTGTCGGAGTGGGATCTGCCGTGATGGCGCGGAATTCTTTGTCTCTTGGAAATTCGAATGCCATTGCGATTAACCGCAGCATTCCCTTGGGAGTTTTGGCTGATGATGATATTGCGCATGCCCTGACAACGGCCAAAGCTACACTGGATAATGGAGGCGTAATTGCTTCCAATATTGCGGAGGCTCAAAAGGAAAATGATGCTGCAAAACTGCAGGTGTGGACCGCTTACAAGCAGGAGGCTTTTGAGGCTATCGGAAAAGACGGAATAGCCGCGCAAATTGATAAGTATCAGAAGGCGTATGACGAGTCCAATGCCGTATCCGGAGCGCAGCACGATGAAGATGCTATTGCTGCTGCCAAAAAGAATTTGGATTTATGGATGGCTTATCAACAAGAGGTTCAGCCCCTTTCCAATGTGACGGCAATCGGGACGGCGGCAGAATTTAAAGCTCTTCGAGATAAGCTGTTGGGCGACAATTTTATCGCCGATGAACGACGGTTAACGGCAGAGGAATCGGCGCGATACCGAATCTTGGCGGCAAAGCGGTATGATGTTCCGCTCCATGACGTCGTGGCATTAGGGAATAACATTACGGAAACAACGCTGAATTCAGTTTTCCTGGGAAATAAGGCTGCGTATGTGTCCTTTAACCCTGAAAATGTTACGCCGGCTCAGCCACTTTTGAATGCTGACGGAAAGAACATCATACAGGCCGACGGCACGATTGCTTATACTCCTGTTGCTGATGAAGGGAATACGACTAGAGGAATAGATACTTCATATACTAATGAAGTGGTGTATACGTATCGGAGAAATAAAGACGGACAAATTGAAATCATTCGCGTGTCTCACGATTTTGCCGGAGCCAGGAATGTTGTCGGAGTAGTCAGTGTCGGCGGTGAAGTTGCCGGATACGATCAAAAAACGATTAAGGTGACGGATCCTGAGACGGGACAGATTGTCGATAAAACCGTGAAAATTCCGATTGTCGCTACGAGACGTATTCAGAATGTCGCGCCGGGACTACTGTCGCCTACATCGTCAGATGCCGTTAACGGCAGTCAGTTGTATGCGTTAGGTCATGTTGTCGGTAATTTGGCAACCAGCGTGGCCGATCAAATTGGACCCAATACGACGATTACAGAGGACGGAAAAGTTGTGTTTGACGATGAAGCATATGGAATCGGCGGCACAAAAGAGGCACCGACTCATGCATATAATCTCGTTGATTTTATTAATATGCGTCGCATAGAGCTCCGGGGCGATACCGATTGGCATCGGGGCAAAGACGGGCAATGGCAGATGATAAGCAATAGTCCGGGGATGGCTGAAATTCATGCGAAAACGACGGCAGACGGGCATACGGTATATGAAGTACATGTAGATCAGTTTATGGATACACAGGCCCGAAACGGCAATACCGTTGTCAAAGCCGAGGATAACTACTGGTATGAAACAGCTGAGTTAGAGGATAAAACGTATATTCCCGAAGAAAACAAGTGGTATGCAAAAGCCGATGCCGCTGTCAATGAAAGGCAAGCTGACGGGAAATGGTATGCGAAAGCTGATATTCAGGATAAGGCTTATGTCAATGGCAAATGGTACAACAACAGCGATTTGGGAAAGGATGGAAAAACCTTTTATGAAAGCGATCAGAACTGGTATAATACATCCGATATGGTCAACGGCAAGCCTGCTGCTAATGCACGCCCTGTAGCGGCTCCTGATGAAGCAGCTGTTTCTGAAGCGGCAGTTGTTCCTGTTTCGAATCCGAATAAAGCTGTGTTAGAAAATGTGCTTATTGATCCGAATAACCATACTCCGACGCTGCTGAACGGCATAGAAAGCCTGTTTGAGACGACGGTGACGGGAAACGGCGTCAAGGAGAACACGGAATTGGGGGATATAGGCCTCGGTACCAATACGTTTATTGCGGCGCTGAATGACTCTCCTGCTGAAAAAAGCCATTATGCGGCGACAGTCGGCGACTTGAAAAAAATGTCAGACACGCCTCTGTTTTTCTCTGGCAATGCCGGAACTGCTGACGAATCAGAGAATGGAGCGAATACCTTCCCTAGAAAATTGAGTCAAAATATCAACATAGTAGGCGATATAGAGCTGTCGAAAACCGATGCAGCCGGGAAAGCGAAAGAATTAGCTGCTATGGTAACAAACGGCAATATCGGCGTTGTATCTGACGGCAAAGAAACGCTGACGATAAAAATGGCTTCTGATTTGAAGGGGCTTCATTCTATTACGACGACGGAAACGTCAGACGACGGTACGACACGGACAACTGTCGTAAATGGATCTGGCGTGGAAACGAATGGACATGTCGTCATGACAGGCGGCAGCACAGGGGACAATACCGCTCCTAAGGCGGATATGATTGTCGTGCAGGGGATGCCTGGCGCAGACTCTGCAAAGGATACAGGAACAGGATCTGGCAGTGAAAGCTCTCTATCGTATATGGATCGGATTCAATATACGGATAGTGCCAGCAAGGCGCATCAAGTGGCGACGCTTGATGATGGATGGTTCTTGCAGGCCAATGGAAATAGTCCGGTTTCTGTCAAGCTGAATGATACGGTTCAGCTGAAAGATGGAATCAATGCAAAGGTTTCTCCTATTGCGTCAAAGGGCGGAATTCATACGTTTCAAATTAATGTAACTGGTCTGCCGCTGGTATTTTCGGACAACGAGGGCAGCATACTGACGAAGATAGGCGATGTCTATTACCGGGAGGAAGATATCGAAAACGGCTCTCCGAAGCCGGGTGCTGACGCTATCTCACCGAATCAGATACGAGCTGCCATTTCCTTAGTCGGTGCTGACGGGAGCAGGACGAATCCGCTGCAGCTTGAAAATCTGGGCAGCGGACTTATGGCGAAAGACGGCAGCTCTGTATTGCTGTCTGAAGTGACAGACGATAACCCCGTTTGGAATAATGCCGTCAATGTAGGCGATTTGAAGAATGCTGTTGCTTCGCTAACGACAGGCAGCGCTGGCGGAGGATTCGGCTTGACCGGCAATGACTGGAGTAAGGCGGTAATGCAGGATTTGGGAAATACGATAGCTGTTCAGGGCGGTATGACGGACAGTGAAGCGCGTACAGATGTGAATACCTATGTCAGCGTTCAGGAACGTCAGGGAAAAAACGTTTTGGTCGTGGAAATGGCTAAAAATCTGAAGGATTTAACATCTCTGTCGGCTAGCCAGGACGTATCTGGCAGTGACGGACAGTCTGTGCGTCAGACGACGATTCTTGACGGAAATGGCGTTGTAATCCGGACAGAAACGCAGGGAGACAATCCGACGACGACAGTCCATACGAAGTTGACTGAACAAGGATTGGAAACAACAGAATCCATAGCTATTGCCGGAGGCGGTAAAGACGGTCCGGCCGCTGTATTGAATAAAGACGAGGACGGCGCCGGGCATATTATTCTCCAAGGCAGCGGCAATGGTGGAGAAGTTCCCAAGGCCGATATTTTGGTTAGCCGCGGAGATGGTGCGCTGAATAACAATACTGGAATATATGAAGACAAGCCGTATATGGATCGCCTGCAATATACAGACAGTGCGCTGAAGGTTCACCGTGTAGCCACCCTTGATGATGGCTTTATATTGGATACGAACGGCAATAATAAGAAAAAGGTTTTCTTAAATCAAACCGTTAATGTCGTAGACGGCGTCAATACAGCTGTATCAGAGATTAACGATAATGAGGGAATATACTCGTTTCATGTCGACGTGACTGGCTTGCCTATGGAATATGTCGATGCAGACGGACAGGTACTCGTACGCATTGGCGATACCTTCTATACGAAAAACAGCATAAAGGATGGCTCTGCTTCCGGAGCAACAGAAGGTACCCCTGTCAATATTCGCCTGACAGAAGCAGCTGGCCGCGGAGAAGGTGATGTACCGACGCTGACTCAGGTAGGCAGCGGTCGCCGGAGCGGTGCGAGAACAGATAGTACCCCGTGGGAGGCTTTCTTTGACTCGGCTTCCGAAAAGACGGTTGCACCGATGCTGACTAATGGCGCCAACATCGGCGATGTAAAAGCAGCTATTGAATATATTGCAAAAGCTGGAACCGGAACTGGTGAAACAGGCGGGTTTGGTCTGAAGGGCAACAACGGTACTGTACGGCAGGATCTGGGGAGTGTCATTGCGGTGAGAGGCGGTATGGATGATACTGCCAAGCGCACGGATGAAAATACATATGTCAGCGTTCAGGGCGAGACCAAAGAACTCGTTGTAGAACTGGCTAAAGACCTGAAAGGGCTGACATCGGTAACGACGACTGGTGAAAATGGAACGAAGACCGTTCTCAGCGGTACAGGAGTAGAGGCGTCGCGGACGACTAAAGACGAGCAGGGCAGCGAAATTGTTGAGAAAACTGCTCTTACTGCAGGCGGAGTATCCCTTGAAGACGGAAAAGGAGGTTCGTACACGGCTTCTGCAGACGGAAGCATTATTCGGGATGCTGAAGGCAACCAGACCGAAACAAACAGCGGCGGCATTGTAATTACTGCTGCCGGTCATGAGTCCGTATCGCTGACAGAAACTGGTTTGAATAATGGTGGAAACCAGATTCAGCATGTTGCCAGTGGTCTGACAGATGAGAACGGAAAAGCAGTTGATGATTTATCGAAGGCCGTCGATACTAACGCTGTAAATGTCGGTGACTTAAAGAGCGTGTATAATGCATTGACGACCAATTTGTCCAACACCGTAAATACGCAGCCTTTAACCTTTAAAGGTGACAGCGGTGCGCCTATTACCCGCAAACTTGGAGATACGCTGGCCATTAAAGGCGGGGCCGGCGGTACGCTGACTTCGGGAAATATCGGCGTTGTGTCTGATGGCAGCGATACGCTGAATATCGAACTGGCTGACACGCTTACAGGGCTGAAAGGCATTACTTCTGATACAATTACTGCCAATAGTTCGCTGACTGTCGGCAAGGAAAAAGATCAGACTACAATACTCGGTTCGGAAATGATTTCCGATAAGAATGGCAGCAAAACGACTATAAGCGGCAACCAGATTCATACATCTGATGCATCGGGAAATCATACGATGCATATTGATGGTGACCGCATCATTGTACAAAATAACGAAAATGGGCCTGGTGGCGGCAGCAAGAGTATCTTTGGTTCGGATCAGATTTATCACGTTGACGGCAGCGGAAACGAGGCAGCTATTCAAGGCGATACGATTACGGCCCGCGGCAAAGACAATCAGGGCAATATGCATGAGACGGAAATAAATCAGAGCGGCGTTGCTTCTTCCGCAACGGATCAGGACGGCACTGTCGTTCGTGCCGCCGTCATTGATGACGGCGGCCTGACGGTTCGGGCTAATCCGCTGAAACGTCAGGACGGCACTGTGTTACAGGACAGTGACGGCAATCCTGTTTATGGGACGGAGACGCATGTAGCTGAAACGGGTGTTGTCATTGTCGGTGCTTCGGAGTCTGGGCGAGTATCTGCTGTTTCCCTGACAGCAGACGGACTCAATAACGGTGGGAATCGCATTACAAACGTTGCCCCTGGCGTAGATGCGACCGATGCTGTCAACGTGTCGCAGCTTCATGGCATGGAATCCAATCTTCGCAATGAAATCGGCGATGTAGGTGCCGCATCGGCAGCATTAGCCGGCTTGAAGCCTATTCAGTATGATCCGCTGGAACCGACACAGCTCATGGCTGCTGCCGGTACCTATCGAGGCAAGCAGTCGGTGGCTCTGGGGATTGCTCATTACAAAAATGAAGATCTGATGTTCCATTTCGGCGCGACCATCGGTTCTGCTCATACGATGGCCAATATCGGCGTTACCTATAAATTCGGAAGTCATGATGAAAAGAAGGTGATTCCGGAACGGTACAAAGCAGGCCCTATTAGTTCGGCATATGTCATGCAGGATGAAATTACGGCTCTTAAGGCAGAGAATGCACGCATGCAGGCTGATGGAGAAAAGCTCAGTGCGGCATACAGCGAATTGAATGAAATGTATAAGAAGGTACAGAAGGACAATGAGGAAATAAAACGCCAGCTTGCCTATTTGATGGAGCGCGTAAAGGGATAAGAGAGAAACATATTCTATATAAAAAAGAGAATCTGTCCGCACGGACAGATTCTCTTTTTGTATGAGTACATCTGCATTTACCAGAAGAAAATGATCATATCGAGGATAAAGGTCGGAATAAGAATGGCACAGGACCAACCCATATATCCAAAGAAACTGGGCATCTTGATCTTGTTTTCTTCAGCAATGGATTTAACCATAAAGTTCGGCGCATTGCCGATATACGTATTGGCGCCCATAAATACGGCACCTGCGGAAATCGCTTCCAGCATGAGCTGGGATACCGTGCCGACGGAAGTCGCGATGCCCTGCGTCGCGCCGAGGGCTCCCGCCGTCTGGAGGAAGACGAGATATGTCGGCGTGTTGTCCAGGAAGGACGACAGGGCCCCCGTTGCCCAGAACATCTGCCACGGTTCGGACAAGCCCAGTTCCGCGCCGTGGGTCTTCAGGAAGATCAGGGCCGGAATCATGGTGACGAAGATACCGATGAACAGTTTTGCCACTTCAGCGATGGGCGCGTAGGTAAATTCGTTGAGCTGACGCGTTTCCGTCTTCGTCGTCTTGAGGGATAAGTACGCCGCCAGCAGGATGAGGATGATTTCGACTACCGTCGCATAGGGGAAGACGATTTCATCGTATACGGGAATGCCCGCCCCGTTGGCGAAGAAGGCGAATTCCTTAGGAAGGACGCCGTTGGCGACGACGCCGACGATGATCAGGGCGATGAAGACGATGTTGTGCGCGCCTTCAACGCGGATCGGTTCTTTTTCAGCAGGCTGGTTATCCTGGGGCGAACGGCCGGCGGCCAGTTCCTTTTTGTACAAATGGGAATCGAGGAAGAAAAAGACGAGGAACAGGATGACCATATTAAACAATAAAATAGGCAGGAGATGGAAGGTCCAGGTAAAGGGGACGCCGCGCTGGAAGCCCATGAACAGGGGCGGGTCGCCGAGGGGCGTCAGGCAGCCGCCGATGTTGGCGACGAGGAAGATGAAGAATACGATGACGTGGACCTTTTTCTGCCGCCAGGCGTTGGCCTTGATGACCGGCCGGATCATGAGCATGGCTGCGCCGGTCGTGCCGACCCAGCTGGCCAGGACGGTGCCGATGAGCAGGAGGAGGGCGTTGATCTTGGGCGTACCTGCTAAGGTCCCCTTGACGGCGATGCCGCCGGCGACGACGAACAGGCCGAAGAGGAGGACGATAAAGGGAACGTAATCGATCAATACCGATTCCAGGAGCCGGAACAACGCTTCGCCCATGCCGTAGGCTGCGGCGAAGGGGACGAGGAAGACCAGGGACCAGCCGATAGCCACGGCAAGCATATTTTTTTCCCACCAGTGGGGCTTGACGAGGGGGCAGATAGCGATGGACAAGAGCATGCCGACGAAGGGGATAATGCTCCAGGCCGGCAGGGTGGCGCTGACGATAGCGTGAGCGCCGCCTTCGCTGGCGAACGCTGCCGGAACAGACGTCAGGCAGAGCAGCAGCGCAAGGCATAAGGGACGGAATAAGGTTTTCATTTCGGTAACAACCGCCTTTCTTTTGGAAATACAAGCCGTTTCCATGTATTACTTACAATTATAACATAAGTTGGAGAATGAATGTACTAAATTTTAGAAAAGATGAGTATAACGTATAACATGCCGCAATGAGCAGGGATACTTGCCGATGTTATATGCCGAAATGACATGGCGCGACAGATTTTTTCGCAGAAATCTGTTTTTTCGTAAAGAAAAAGAAGGATTTTGGCGACGTATAGAGAATTTATCTATATAGAAAGGGTAAGACAGGAGGGATTCATATGAAACAATATAACAACATCATCGTTCCGACGGACGGCTCGGTTAACTCCAAGCGGGCGCTGGAACATGCCGTCGTCATCGCTTCGGCCTTGGGAGCTACGATTACGTTGGTATATGTGGCGAATATCGTATCGGTAATCTCTAACTTCGACCAAATTCCGAATGCCAGCGGATACGTAACGGAACAAGTCGCTCTGGACATGGAAGAAGAAGGCAAGAGCATTCTCGACGACTATGCGAAGGTCATTCCGCAGAATATCGAAGTCAAGAGCGTCTTTGAAGTCGGCTCTCCGGGACCGGCCGTATTGTCCGTCGCTAAAAAGTACAACGCCGACCTCATCGTCATGGGAAGCCGCGGCTTAGGGCCCTTGAAAGGTCTGTTCATGGGATCTGTCAGCAGCTACGTCGTCACGCATTCCGTTTGCCCCGTATTGATTGTCAAATAAAGGGGAAGCTGGGCGGATACAGGAGCTGCTTGCATTCCGTAATTTCATAAGACAAAGACGATAAAAAAGAAGGAAAATCTCGACGTATATAGAAGTTATTTAATATAAAGACCTGCTAGGCTTAATCGACAGGAGGGATTCATATGACAAAGTACAATTCGATCCTCGTTCCGATTGATGGTTCTGACAACGCCAAACGGGCATTGGAACAAGCCGTTGACCTCGCGACGACCTACGGCGCTTCTATTACGTTGGCCTATGTGGCTCATGATATCGCCCCGCTGGCAAATTTCGACCAAATTTCCACGGCGACGGAATACGTAAAAGAGCACCTGCCTCAGGATATGGAAAAAGAGGGCCAGGTATTTCTCGACGGTATTGCAAAGACCGTGCCGGAGTCGGTTCCCGTCAAAAGTATATTCGCCGTCGGTTCTCCGGGACCGGCTATCGTAAAAGCGGCGAAGGACGGCGACTTTGATTTGATCGTCATGGGAAGCCGGGGCTTAGGGCCCTTGAAAGGGCTGTTCCTCGGGTCTGTCAGCAGCTATGTCGTTACTCGTGCAGGATGCTCCGTGCTGATTGTAAAATAATGGTATAAGAGAAGGCTTTGTCCCTTGCAAGGCGGGACAAAGTCTTTTTTTCATGTATGGGATTTGCCTATTTTGTGATATACTGATGATGCGCAGGAATACGACTGCGCGATACTATGACTACTACGTGCCTGGGAGGCAGCATATATGATATGGAAAAATAATACGGAGTGGCTGAATCGGCAAATCAGCGATTGGGCCGCTAAAGGTTGGATTTCTGCGGAGGCAGAACAAAACATACGGCAGTCCTGCCGGAGACAGGGCGTTACGGGCTGGCCGGCCCTGGTGTATACGGCCTTAGCCATCGTGACCTGTTCTATTCTCGGCGTCGCCTTGATCTGGGGCGCCGCTTACGTGTGGTATCACATTTCCGTCGCCCTGCGGATGGCCCTGGCTGTCGTCCTGCTGGTCCTTTCGCAAAGCGGCGTGGCCCTGGCCTTGTTCCAAAATCGTCAGGGGACGCTGCTGGGAGAAGGCGTCGCCTTAGCCCAGTGCGTGGCCGTATTCGTGTCGATAGCCATGGCGGGACAGACCTTTTATCTGGGCTGGGATACGCCGGCCTATATTTTCACCTGCGCTGTCCTGAGCCTGCCGGCGGCGTACCTGCTGCGAGCTGTGGGGGCCGTCGTGGTGTATTGCCTTGCCGTGCTGGTTTGGGCGGCTCTGGGCGGGTATATCAACGCGCCGGGAGGAGCGGCCTTTTTCTGGCTCTTCGTCGTCCTGCCGCTTCCGATGTACCGCCTGCTGGTGCAGCAGAAGGACGAGGTCCGATTATCTGTTTTCTCCTGGACGGTCACTGTCACAGTGTTCGCCGCCTTCGGACTGGCTACGCGCAATGCGGCGTACATTCCCTTTTTGCTGCTGTCGGCTTTGGCGGCGGTCATTATGCTGACGGGGTATTCCATCGATATCCGCAAGTCCTGGGGCGTTCCGTTCCGCTGGTTCGGGCGCTTTGCCGCGGCGGCGTCGCTGCTTATTTCCTGTATGCCCGTCTCCTGGTACGGCGTCGCCGATATTCAGGGCTTTCATTGGACGACGATGACCATTTTGTTCCTCCTGTTTCTGCTGATCATCGCCCTGCTGGCCCGGGGCGTCAAGACGCGCCTTTGGGGGCCGGTGATATATTCCTTTATCCCCTTCATCTTATTAGGGGAAACGCTGATCGTGCGCAGCGGGCTCTATTCGTCCGTACCGCTCATCATTTCGGCGGCCTACATGATCTTCCTGGGCTTTTATGAAATCATGCAGGGCGTCAAGGGCGGCCATGTCAATCATACGCGCTTCGGCACGGTGATGCTGGCCTGCCTCATGTTGGTCTTTGTCTTCGCCACGACCTTTTCGCCTGTCGTGCCCCTGGTTGTCATGGCGATTTTGGGATTGGTGTTCTTCCAGCGCCGCCGCACGGCGTCCAGCCGGAAAAACGCAGAACTGCGGGCCGCCCGCCGCTCCCGCGTAAAGCATACGGCGGCGACGGTGCGCCGGGAGACGGAAGCGGCGAAAACTGACGAAGGGGAATCAGCGCCAGTATTCGAGTCTCCCCAGGAGGCGAAGGACGCGGCGGCCGACGCCGATACGCTGGCTGAATGGATGAAGGATATTCATCTTCCGCCGCTGGAGGACCTGACGCCGGAACCGGCAGATACGGGATATCGCCCGGCCGGAACGGTGACGCCGAAGGAAGCGCCGCGGTCGCAGTTTGTGCCGCCCGTGTTCCGCAGTCCCGACGCGATCGCCCTGCCGACGATGAAGGAAGAAGGGCGCACGCGGAAGAAAGCAGACGAGCCGCGGCCGGCAGAGCGGATAACCTCTTCGCCGTGGCAGTCGATGGCCGGTCCGGCTAAGCGGGAAAAACATTTTTCGCGGTCGCCGTGGTCGCAGGAAGGAGACACGAAGAAATGAAAGGAATAGGAACCTTTTCTCCTGACGGAAAGCATAAATGGATGGTCTTCCTCCTCGTCGTCCTCGTCCAGCTGGGAGTATTGTCTTATATAGGATGGCGCTGGCATAATATCAGCGTAGACGGCATCCCGTACCAGTGGCGGTGCCTGCCGAGACTGGAAGAATCGTCCTTCGGCACGGATTATGTGCGCATCGTATTCCCGGAAGATTCGACTACGTGGATGGACGGGTCGGCTCCGGAAGAAGGGGAAAAAATATACGTCCATATTTCCCATGACGCCAGCGGCCTGATGAAGGTAGAAGGAGCGTCGGCGGAAAAGCCGGGAATCGGCGGGGATTATATGGACGCTGTCGTCGTATCGTTTCAGGACGGCGTAGTCCAGTTCAAGGTCGCCTTCGACCGATACCGCATTGCGCCGGAGCTGGCCGACGGGATCTACAATATCAGCGAAAAAGATAACGTCGTCGCCAGCGTCCGCATGAAGAAGGGCCAGGGCGTTATCGAGGGCGTGTTCGTCAACGGTATTCCCTTGGAAGAGTGCGGCAATGGCGCGGCTATGGCCGAAGCCCGGGCGAAGAAGGAAGACGAGCAGAAACAAAAGACGGCTTCCGTATTCAATAAGCCGAGCATCGTAGAGTCCGGCATGGTGCCGCCGACAGAAGAATAACCGCTTGGACAGAAGGAGAGGCTATTATGAAATCGTATGTGAAATTGGGCGCGACGCTGTTGCTGGCCCTTTCGTTCGTATTGCTGACGGGCTTCCGCGCCCAGACTATTATCCATGACGACGGCAGCGAGACGCAGGACGTTCTGAAGGTGTCGGAAACGGCGGAAGGGCAGAAGGCCCTGCGCAGCGACGCCGACGAATTCCAGAAGCGGAATTATACGATCATGGATTACAACAACAGCAACGGCGAGGGCTTCCGGGCTATGAAGACCGTAACGAAAGAAGGAGCGAATAAAAGCTCTGTCGACCGCATCATCCATAAGACCCACGACGGGCTGATTTGCTCGACGTACTACATTGATTACACCTTCGATGAAAACAGCCTGGAACACCTGCGGCTGGGCATGGCGATGGAAGAAAACGGCGCAGACCTGGAATACATCGTGTCCTTCCCGTCGGGCACGGAGGTAGAGGGCAACAGCACGACGGCTGACGAGCAGGGCAGCACGTATATGTGGAGCCTCAACGCGTCGGAGCCCTTTCAAATACAGCTGCAGGCGACGGTCTGGCATAAATTATTCATCTATATAGCGTTGTTCCTGATCGTCGTCATCGTCGGCGTCGTCCTCATTATCGAGCATCGCCGCCGCAACGTCATCAGCTGGAAGCAGGCAGCCCACCTGCGGCGTATCGAAATGATGCTGCTGTGCCTTCCCATCGCGATCCTGGCTTATATGGGGTACGAGTATTACGTCGGCACCCATGTGACGGCGGCGTCATTGGAACGCGTATCGGAACAGCAGCAGGAAGAACTGCTGGAAAGCCGCGAAGAAGACAAGAAGATTCACGACGCCGACGCGCAGAAACAGCGCAGCGGCGAATTGGCCGCCGCCCGCATCCGCACGAAGACTGCCGAAATTTCCAGTGCCCTCCGCGAGCTGAACCGCAACTATCATTCGGGCCGTATCAGCCAGCGCGAAGCACGGTCCCAGGCGTCGGCCCTGGCTGAACAGGCACAGGAAATGCTGTTCAGCAGCAAAGAGCTGTCTCAGGCCGATCAGGACGTGCTGCAGCAGCTTGTAGACCGCCTCGTATCGGAAGCGAACTCCATCGGCGACGAACCGGCCGTTTCCCAGACGGAACGCCGCGGCGTATCGGAGGAACAGCAGCGAGCCGACGCTATGGCTTCTAAAGACAAGGATTCGCCGTCCGACGAAAGGGCAAAGAACGAAGAAAGCGAACGGCAGGAAGAAGCGTCTTCTGACAGCGGCGCGCCGCAGGAACGAAAGGGCGGGTCCGATGCGGGGAAATCGGAATCGGAAAAGAAACCTAAATAATCAATATTTTTTCTTTAAAGATATTTTCTATTAGTGTAAAACGTGATATGATACATATGTAACAAGATTTTTATATCAGCGATTTACAAGTGTTTTACTATGTACATAAGGAGGTAGTCTGCTATGCATTGCGTAGAAGAAATTAAAAATGGCATTTATTGGATGGGGTGCAACGATTTCCGCACCGAAATTTTTGAACGGATTTTCCCGATTCCCGAAGGCGTTACGTACAACTCCTATTTCATCGACGACGAAATGACCTGCGTTGTCGACGCGATGGACAAGAGCTGCCGCGACGAATTCATTGAAGACGTAGAATATTTGCTCAAAGGCCGCAAATTGGATTATTTCATTTTGCAGCATATGGAACCGGACCATGCCAGCTCTGCCGTCGCGCTGCTGGAAAAACATCCGGAAGCAAAAATTGTCGCTCAGGCTCAGACCTTTAAGCTGTTCGAACAGTTCTTCCGCAAACCCATGCCGAGCCGCTATGTAGAAGTCAAGGAAGGCGACCAGCTCAAACTGGGCAAGCACGTCCTCACGTTTGTCAAAGCGCCGATGGTTCACTGGCCGGAAGTCATCATGTCCTACGACATTACGGACAAGGTATTGTTCAGCGCCGACGCTTTCGGCATGTTCGGCACTGTAGGCAACGTATACGCCGACCAGGTCGACTTTGAAGAAAATTATCTCGATTCGGCCCGCCGCTATTACGTCAACATCGTCGGCAAATTCGGCCCGCAAGTCGTAAAAGTCCTGCAGAAAGCCGCCGGCATTCCTATCGAAGTCATCTGCCCGCTTCACGGCGTCGTATTCCGCACTCCGGAAACGATTCAGTACATCATTGAAAAATATCTCCATTGGGCAAAATACGTACCGGAAAAGAAAGGCGTCGTCATCGCTTTCTCGTCCATTTACGGCAACACCGAACGGGCTGCCTGCGTATTGGCTCATAAGCTGAGCATGCTCGGCATCCGCGACGTCCGCCTGTACGACGTAGCCAAGATTCACCCGTCCTACGTTACGGCGAAGGCCTGGGAATACAGCCACTTGGTTCTGGCTGCTCCTACGTACAACCTGAACCTCTTCCTGCCGATGGAAAACTTCCTCCACGACTTGAAGACCCTCATGTTCCAGAACCGCAAGATCGCCGTTATCGGCAATCACAGCTGGGCATCCGCCGCGTACAACACGATGGTCGACTACGTACAGAACCGCTTCAAGAACTGCGAACTTCTCGAACCGACCCTCGACATGAAATCGTCTCTCCGCGACGACCAGGAAGGCATCATCGACGAAATTGCCAAAGCTGTCGCCGACGATATCAAAGCGTATCCGGAACCGAAATCCTTGCTTTAAGATAGATGCAAACGCTGCGTCTTTCGTTGTGGAGTAAGAACGCATAAGGTTAAAGGGCTAAATCATATACGGTTTAGCCCTTTTTTTCTAAAGACGCGCAGGAGGTGAATACGGTGATTATCCGAGACAACAGCGTCAAGAGCGGCGACCCTCATGAGCAGGAAAAGGCTAAAAACAAGGGCGAAGAGCTGCACATTGATTTAGGTCGTTCACTGACAGAAGAAGAGGAAAAGATTTTTGCCCAATTAAAAGAAGGGCTCCATTTATAATCGCCGCAAACCGGCGCGTTTCGCAACAGAGCGGACGCGCCGGTTTTATATTAGGAACATATGTTTGAAATGTCGCCTGTCTTGTGGTATGATATAACGTAAACAGGGAGGAATGCTTATGAAATGGGACGTTATGCAGAAAAAGCTGACGATTTTGAGCGACGCTGCAAAATACGACGTGTCGTGTTCATCCAGCGGCAGCCGGCGGGAAAATAAAGCTGGCGGAATCGGCAACGGCGCGTACGGCGGCATCTGCCATACCTGGTCGGCCGACGGGCGATGCGTGTCCCTGCTGAAAATCCTCATGACGAATTACTGCATCTACGACTGCGCCTACTGCGTAAACCGCTGCAGTCATGAAACGGAGCGGGCCATGCTGTCGCCTGAGGAAATTGCTGAGCTGACTATCGAGTTTTATCGGCGCAATTATATCGAAGGGTTATTTCTCAGCTCCGGCGTGTACCGTTCGCCTGACGAAACGACGGAGCTGCTGATTCGGACGGCGAAAATTCTGCGGGAAGAAAAGAACTTCAATGGATATATTCATATGAAAGGCATTCCGGGAACGGATCCGCGCCTCATCCGCGAATTGGGGAAATACGTAGACCGCATGAGCGTCAATATCGAGCTGCCTTCTTCGGCAGGCTTAAAATTGCTGGCGCCGCAGAAGACGAAGGAAAACATCCTCCTTCCCATGCGGGAAATCCGCAGCGGCATTGCCGAACGAAAAGAAAATCGAAAGGCGAGCCGGAAAGCGCCGGCTTTTGTGCCGGCAGGACAGACGACGCAGCTCATCATCGGCGCGACGCCGGACAGCGACCGGACGATTCTGCGGCTCAGCGAGGCCCTGTACAAGCAGGTCGAATTAAAGCGGGTGTATTATTCCGCCTATGTGCCGGCCATGACCGGCCCGAACCTGCCGGCCCTGACGCAGCCTCCCCTGCTGCGGGAGCACCGCCTGTATCAGGCCGACTGGCTGCTGCGGTACTATCAGTTTTCTGCCGACGAAATCCTGACCGACGCCGAGCCGGATTTTGATCTCCATTTGGACCCGAAGGCCTGCTGGGCCCTGCGTCATCCCGAAGTATTTCCCGTAGAAATCAATAAGGCGTCGTATCACATGCTGCTCCGCGTTCCCGGCATCGGCGTGACGTCGGCCCGACGCATCTGTGCGGCCCGCCGGTCGGCGTGGCTGTCCTACGATACACTGCGCCGCTTAGGCATCGTCCTGAAACGGGCCAAATACTTCATCACCTGCCGGGGACGGTTTTACGGAGAATCGGACCGGCCGGACTACATCCGCAGCCGCCTCTTGGGCGCGGAGCAGGCCGGGCGATATGAACCGATGGATTTATTTGCAGGAGTCAACTCATGATCTATGTATACGACGGGTCCTTTTTCGGCTATCTGTCCGCCGTGTTCGACGCCTGGCACGACGGGCTGCAGCATACGGAGGACATACACTGCGACGGGGCGGGCGATTTGTTTGGCCGTCAGCAGTATGTGCCTGCAGACGGCGTGAAAGCGAAGCGCATCCTGGACGGATTGCAGGTCCAGTGCGGCGGAAAGACGTGCCATTTCCTGTACTACGCCTTTTTAGCGGAACAGCCGCAGCGGGAGATGAAGCTGCTCCAGTATATCCGGCAGGCCTTCCGGCTGAAGGGGGAGTTTTTGCATCATCTGAGCGAGCCCGCTGTGTGGGAAGTCCGCCAGTGGGCCCGCAAGACGGGAAATGAACGGCATAAGCTGCTGGGGCTGGCGCGGTTTCAGGAATTGAAGGGCGGCATGCTGTACTGCCCGCTGGCGCCGACGTGCTGCGTCGTGCCGGTCATGGCTCCCCATTTTGTGAAGCGCCTTGGCAGCGAAGAGTGGGTTATCCACGACAGGCGGCGGCGCATAGGCGTATATTACGACCGCCGTGAAGCGGTCTTAGTAGACATTCCCAAGGTACTGCAGCGCGTCGACGTGTCGGCGCAGGAAGAAGAGTTCGCCGCCTTGTGGAAGCAGTATTACCGCACCATCGCCATTGCCGAACGGCGGAACGACCCGCTGCGCCGGCAGTTCATGCCGAAAAAATACTGGCCCTATATCATCGAAGTCAGGGACGGGGAGAATTCGCGGTAAATCGCGAAATAAACTATTTCTTTTTCCCGGCACTTGTTATATAATAGCAATATTGGATTATTGATAGTATGATAAGAAAGGTTGGAATGCATGAAGCCCGTCATCGTAAAGGTAAAGAGCGTTCAGCGCAACGAAGAGGGAGAGGAGCTGGCTATCGAGCTCGTTTCCGAAGGCAAGGCGTATAAAAAAGAACGCACGCAGTACATCGTGTACGAAGAAAGCGAGCTGACCGATATGGAAGGCGTGACGACGGTTATCAAAGTCCTGCCGGACGGCGCGGTCATGCTGCTGCGTCTCGGAAAGGTGCACCAGCGTCAGGAATACCGCAAGGGAAAGGTTTCGCATTCTAAGTATGAAACGCCTATCGGCGCATTGAACGTCACATTCAGAACCTATGAGTGTGACGTTCAGCTATGCGAAGGCGTCGGCACGATTCATCTCGGCTACGATGTCGATTTGGAAGGCGTCGGTTCAAACTATACGCAATTAACGATTACTGTGCAGGAGGATAACTGTAATGGAAATGAAGGAATTATTGAAACAGGGCATTGCTGAAGCTCTGGACAAAGCGATTGCGGCAGGGACTCTTCCTGCCGGCGACTATCCGGCTATCAGCCTGGAAGTTCCGCCGCAGAAGGAATTCGGCGATTTTGCTACCAATATCGCCATGCAGTCGGCCCGCATTGCCCGCCGTGCGCCGAAGATGATCGCCGAAGCCATCGTCGCGCAGATGGACTATCCCTGGCTGGACCGGGCGGAAATCGCCGGCGCCGGATTCATTAATTTCTTTTTAAAGCACGACGTCATTTACGATACGCTGAAAAATATACTGGCTGCCGGCGCCGATTACGGCAAAGCGCCGCTGCGTGAAGAAGACACGATACAGGTCGAATATGTCAGCGCCAATCCGACAGGTCCCCTTCACGTCGGCCACGGCCGCGGCGCAGCGTACGGCAGCGCCCTCGTCAACTTGCTGCGCGCTGCCGGCTGCAACGTACAGGCAGAATATTATATCAACGACGCAGGCAATCAGATGAATAACCTGGCCGCCTCGGTCAACGCACGCTACTTGCAGCTGCTGGGACAGGAAGCAGATATTCCGGAAAACGGCTATCATGGCCACGACATCATCGATACGGCCCAGGCTATTATCGACCAGGACGGCGATGCTTATTTGAATATGCCCGAAGACGAACGGCTGGAACTGTTTAAAGACCGGGCTTATGTTGAAAAGCTGAAAGCCTTAAAGCGGGATTTGGCTGCCTTTAATGTTCATTTTGACAAGTGGTTCAGCGAACGGACCCTTCACCCCGATGCAATTCATGCGGCATGTGATGTGCTGAAGCAGCGCGGCAAGATGTATGAAAAAGACGGCGCGCTGTGGCTGAAGTCGACGGATTACGGCGACGATAAGGACCGCGTCGTCATTCGCGACAACGGCGTACCTACCTATTTGGCCGCCGATATCGCTTATCACAAGAATAAATACGACCGGGGCTTTGGCAGCCTCATCAATATCTGGGGGGCAGACCACCACGGCTACGTGGCCCGCGTCAAGGCGGCTATGGCGGCTCTCGGCTACGACCCGGAAAAGCTGGAAATACTGCTCCTGCAGATGGTCAGCTTATTCCGTGACGGCAAGCCGGTCAAGATGTCCAAGCGTACCGGTCAGGCAATTACGCTGAATGAGCTGATCGAAGAAGTCGGAGCCGACGCGGCCCGGTATTTCTTCATCATGCGTTCTCTCGACACGCAGCTCGATTTTGATTTGGATTTGGCAAAATCGCACAGCAACGAAAATCCCGTATATTACATCCAATACGCTCACGCCCGCATTTACAGCATTTACCGCCAGGTTCAGGAAGCCGGCGACGAGCTGGATATGAACTGGGCCGACGTGCAGTGGGCTAAACTGAAGGACGAACAGGAACTGGAGCTGATCAAGAAGATGGCGGCCTTCCCGGAAGAAATACAGCGGGCTGCCCGCGAACGGGCGCCGCACCGCATTGCTCACTTTGCTCACGAGCTGGCCGGCTTGTTCCATACGTTCTACAATCACTGCCGCATCATTCAGGAAGACAAGGAACTGGAAAAGGCGCGCCTGGCCCTGGTCACGGCCGTACGGATTACGATTGCCAACAGTTTGGCTATTTTAGGGGTTTCTGCGCCTGAAAAAATGTAATATAATAAAAATAAACATTACGTACTTTTCAAGCATATAGTTATTCAGTATTCATAGGAGCGCAAGCTCAGCAGGGAGGAATTATGGCTAAATACATATTTGTCACAGGCGGGGTTGTTTCTTCATTGGGAAAAGGCATTACGGCGGCGGCCTTGGGCCGGCTGCTGAAAAATCGCGGCTTCAAGGTTACGATTCAGAAATTTGACCCGTATATCAACGTCGACCCCGGTACGATGAGCCCATATCAGCATGGGGAAGTATTCGTCACAGACGACGGCACGGAAACAGATTTGGATTTAGGTCATTACGAACGCTTTATCGACATCAGCTTAGGCAAGAACTCCAACGTTACAACCGGCAAGATTTACTGGTCTGTCCTGCAGAAAGAACGGCGCGGCGATTATTTGGGCCATACCGTTCAGGTTATCCCTCATATTACCAATGAAATCAAGCAGCGCGTGTACCGCGTAGGCGACGACGACAACGCTGACGTCGTCATTACGGAAATCGGCGGCACCGTCGGCGATATTGAAAGCCTGCCCTTCCTGGAAGCTATCCGCCAGATTAAGAAGGAAGTCGGCCGCAACGACGTGCTGTACATTCACGTCACCCTCGTTCCGTATATCGGCGCTGCCGGCGAATTGAAGACCAAGCCGACCCAGCACAGCGTCAAGGAACTGCGCGGCATCGGCATTCAGCCGGACATCATCGTCTGCCGTACGGAACGTCCCTTGTCGGACGATATGAAGGAAAAGCTGGCCTTGTTCTGCGACATCGACAAGGAAGCCGTGATTGAAAACAAGACGCTGAACAGCATTTACGAAGTGCCGCTGCTCCTGGCGGAAGAAGGCATGGACCGCATCGTTTTGGAAAAACTGGACCTGCCGGACAAACCGTGCGACATGGAAGACTGGAAGCAGATGGTATACGATATTTACCACACGGAAAACGAATTGGACATCGCCCTCGTCGGCAAGTACGTCGCCCTTCACGACGCCTATTTGAGCGTCGCCGAAGCCCTGAACCACGCCGGCATCGCCTACAAGTCCAAGATCAATATCCATTGGATTGATTCGGAATCGCTGGAAGACCCGGCCGTTTCGATGGAAGACGTATTCCAGGGCATCGACGGCATCGTCGTTCCCGGCGGGTTCGGCAACCGCGGCATTGAAGGCAAAATCCGCGCCGTCCAGTATGCCCGCGAGCACAAGATTCCCTTCCTGGGCTTATGCCTCGGTATGCAGTGCGCCGTCATGGAATTTGCCCGCCACGTCGGCGGCCTCCAGGGCGCTACGTCCTCGGAATTCAATGAAGACGCGGCCTTCCCCGTCATCGATCTCATGCCGGATCAGGTCGATATTTCCGACAAAGGCGGTACGATGCGCTTGGGCGTATATCCCTGCAAGCTGAAAGAGGACACAAAGGCCTTCGATGTATACGGCGAGCACCTCATTTACGAACGCCATCGCCACCGCTGGGAATTCAACAATAAATACAGAACGGAGCTCAGCGAAGCTGGCCTGGTGATTTCGGGCACGTCGCCGGACGATCGCCTTGTCGAAATCGTTGAAATCAAGGATCATCCCTGGTTCGTCGGCTGCCAGTTCCATCCGGAATTCAAATCCCGTCCGACGAAGGCCCATCCCTTGTTCAAGGGCCTGATCAAGACGGCGTTGGATTTAAAGAAATAAAAATAAATTTTGACTTTGTAAAACAGAGGTTTTTCAGCGGAAAACCTCTGTTTTTTATATATGCTCCTGAAAAACAGAAAGATATATATGTGACAAGAAGAACACATCGTCATGGGAATTATTTTTAATAAGATGAAACGATAAAAGAATAATAAATATGATGAAATATCATGGATGCAAAATGTGCAATAATGCGTACCAATAGGGAAAAGACACTCCTTTGGTGCGAATTGTAAAAAACACGTAAACTTGCTGTTTTGAATATTTATTGAATTTTTTGCCCTTCTTTTGCCTCCGGCCAGAGAGGCTGTATATGCGAAAAATTCGCCAGAATCGCCGTCTTTGCTATAATTTTCACATTGAATATTAGAATATATGATGATATAATATAGGCGATTGAAAGTATGTCTCGGAAATGATGCGGACTTTCTTTCGATTTATTTTTTCTAAATCAGCCGGCTTATGCAGAATGAAAACGATGGGATAAACCGGCTGCAACGCATGCTTGTATCAACGGCCTTCACAGGCAGGTACGAAAGCGCGTGAAGGGAGCACCCTTGGATATGCGGCGTAGTGTCGTCGGAATCTGGCTGGCAGCACTGCAGCGGCAGCGGTCTGTACGGCAACGCAGTCGGCAGGAACAGGTCCGTGAAGGCTGCAGCGCAGCTGGTGCGCTGTATATCCGAAATAGTTGCTTCATGTTTTTATTATTTTTCATTATATATTAATGAGGTGATTTTTGATGTTGAATACCTTTAAAAGAGGTGGGGTTCATCCTGATGATGGCAAAATCTATGCTAAGGATAAAGCCATTGAAACCCCGGCAGTACCGGATCAAGTAGTCATCCCTATGAGCCAGCATTTTGGTGCTCCTTGTACTCCGACAGTCAAGGTTGGCGACCTGGTAAAAAAAGGCCAGGTTATTGGGACCAGCGATGCCTTCCTGCATGCTGACATCCACGCTTCTACGTCCGGTAAAGTCGTCAAGGTAGCTCCGATGCCGCATAATATGATGGTCAAATGCATGGCTGTCGTTATTGAGGCAGACGGCAAAGACGAATGGGTAGAAGGTCTTCCGGCAGAACACGACTGGAAGCAGCTCGATAGCAAGGAAATCGTTGAATTGATTAAAAAGGCCGGCGTAGTAGGCTGCGGCGGCGCTACGTTCCCTGCTCATGTAAAATTGACGCCGAACAAACCTGTCGACACCTTTATCGTAAACGGCGCCGAATGCGAACCGTATCTGACCTGCGACTACCGCGCCATGGTTGAAAAAGAAACGACGGAAAAACTCGTAACGGGCGTACAGATCTGCATGAAGGCTCTCGGCGTAAAACAGGGCTTCATCGGCATTGAAGACAACAAGCCGGAAGCGATTAAGAACATGACGGAAGCTTTCAAGGATATTCCCGAAGTTACAGTCGTAACCTGCAAGACGAAATACCCGCAGGGCGCTGAAAAAATGATGATCGAAGCCTGCACGGGCCGTCAGGTCGAACCGGGCGGATTGCCGATGAACGTCGGCTGCGTCGTAAGCAACGTCGGTACGGTCATTGCGATTGCCGACGCCGTATGCCACGAAATCCCCTTCATCGAACGCTTGACGACGGTTACGGGCGACTGCATCAAAGAACCGAAGAACCTGTCCCTGCGTATCGGTACGACCTTCCAGGAAGCTATCGATTACTGCGGCGGCTTTTCTCAGCAGCCGGACCGCATTATTGCCGGCGGCCCGATGATGGGTCTTGCCCAGTACCAGCTTGATGTTCCTATTACAAAAGGCGCTTCCGGTATCCTCGCCTTGTCTCCGGAAAAATGCCAGGTCGGCGAAGAAGAATCGTGCATCCGCTGCGGCCGCTGCGTCACCGCCTGTCCGATGGGTTTGGTTCCGAGCCAGCTGAGCATCTTCGCTTCTTGCCAGGCATGGGATAAGTGCATGGAATACGGTGTCATGAACTGCGTCGAATGCGGCAGCTGCGTATACACTTGCCCGGCAAAACGCAACATCGTCCAGTATATCCGCAATGCAAAAGCTCAGTGCAAAGCCATTCAGGCAGCCGCTCAGGCTAAGGCACAGAAAGCTTAAGATCTAATGGAAGAAGGGATATCATGAGTCCAGAAGCTAAAGGACAAACTATAGGAAAGGATGCTAAAGACATGCAGGAATTAAAACTTACTGTATCATCTTCGCCGCATGTTCGCTGTAACGAAACGGTCCCTAAAATTATGTGGAGCGTCGTTGCCGCCCTCGTGCCTGCCGCTGCGTTTGGCGTTTACTACTTTGGCGTCAATGCCCTCGTCAATATCGTAGTAGCCATTGTTTCCGCAGTTGTTTTCGAATTTTTATGGGAAAAAGGTATGCACAGAAAGGTAACCATTAAAGATGGTTCCGCTGTTATCACCGGCCTCTTGCTGGCTATGTGCTGCCCGCCGAGCCTTCCCTGGTGGATGAGCATCATCGGCTCCTTCCTGGCTATCGTCGTCTGCAAGCAGTCCATGGGCGGCCTTGGTCATAACCTCTTCAACCCGGCTCACGTCGGCCGTGCAGGCTTGATGGTTTCCTGGCCTGTCGCTATGACGACGTGGACGCAGCTCAACGGCACGGTCGTTGACGGCGTTGCCGGCGCTACGCCGCTGAACGTATTCAAGCACGGCGGCACGGACGCCCTGTTCCAGCTGTTCGGCACGAACGACTGGGGCACGATTTACCAGAGCCTGTTCATCGGTACGCGCAATGGTTCTTTGGGCGAAACCTCTACGGTTCTCCTGATCCTCGGCGGCTTGTACCTCATTTATAAGGGCTATGTCAACTGGCAGGTTCCTGTCGTCATGATCGCTACTGTCGGCGTTCTCATGTGCGTTGCTTACGGCCCCAACGTTGCGTTGTTCCAGATGATGGCCGGCGGCCTTATCATCGGCGCGTTCTTCATGGCAACGGATATGGTAACGGCTCCGATTACCTTGAAAGGCCAAATCATCTTCGCTTTAGGCGCAGGTCTTATTACCGTATTGATTCGTCTCTTCGGCGGTTATCCTGAAGGCGTTTGCTATTCCATCCTCCTGATGAATGCATTGACGCCGCTTATCGACCGCCTTGTAAAACCGACCGTCTTTGGTGAAGTTAAAACAAAGGGGGCAAAATAACATGACAGACAATC
This sequence comes from Megasphaera sp. ASD88, assembly GCF_002287425.1. Classification (NCBI taxonomy): domain Bacteria; kingdom Bacillati; phylum Bacillota; class Negativicutes; order Veillonellales; family Veillonellaceae; genus Megasphaera; species Megasphaera sp. ASD88. The sequence continues at coordinate 95,196 of NZ_NQXW01000003.1, forward strand.
ATGGAAACAGCATCATTAAGGTTGCATTGAATCTTATTCTGACCTGTTTAGTTTCGGGTTGCATCATCGGCGTCGTCTTCTTCATCACCGGCCCGATTGCAGCCGACAAAGCAGAACAGATGAAACAGGATTCCATGAAAGCCTTGGTTGCGGACGCTGATAAATTCGTTCCCGTACAGGGCGAAGCTGATACGTTTATCGCTGAAAAAGGCGGCAAAACTGTAGCTTACATCATTCCGACGGCTCCGAAAGGATACGGCGGCCCGATTAAAATGCTGACGGCTGTATCTGCCGACGGCACCGTTATCGATTACACCGTTCTTGCTGCAAACGAAACGCCGGGCCTTGGCGACAAAGGCGCGAAATCTCCGTTTAAAGATCAGTTCAAAGGCAAGAAAATCGACGGCCTGGAAGTAACGAAAGAACCGAATCAGCCGAATAAAATTCAGGCTTTGACCGGTGCTACGATTTCTTCCCGCGCTTTCTCTGCAGGCGTAAAAGAAGCGATTGAAAAAGCAGCTGCTTTGAGCGGCCAGAGCGCTTCTTCCCAGCCCGCTGCCGGCGCAACGAAGGGAGGCAATAAATAATGAGTCTTTGGAAAGTATTTAGCAGAGGCATTATTGAAGAAAACCCGTATTTCGTATTAGCCTTGAGCTTGTGCCCGGGCCTTGCCGTTACGACGAGCGTAGTAAACGGTTTGACCATGGGTTTGACAGTATGGTTTGTTATTACGTCCAACAACGTAGTCGTATCTATTATTCGTAAGACCATTAACAAAAAGGTCCGCGTACCTGTATACATTACCTGTATCGCTACGATCGTAACGTGCGTACAGCTGTTCCTTCAGGCGTTTGCTCCGGACTTGTACCAGGCCCTCGGCGTATACCTCGACTTGGTCGTCGTATTTGCTATCATCCTGGCACGCGCTGAATCGATTGCTTCGAAGAACGGCATCGTCGTTTCCTTCCTCGACGGCATGGGCATGGGCGTCGGCTTTACCATCGCTATGATCTGCATTTCCGTCGTTCGTGAACTCTTCGGCAACGGTACGCTGCTCGGCACTCCGATGTTCGGGCCGGAATACCAGCCTGCTCTGATTTTGGCTCTGCCGCCTGGAGCATTCATGCTCATCGGCTTCATGATGGCCGGCATTAAGATCTGGAATGAATCCCGCGAAAGAGCAAGACAACTGAAAGGGAGTGAAGGATAATGGGCGAATACTTTACGCTGTTTGTCGGCGCTGTATTGATCAATAACTTCGTATTGACGAAGTTCCTCGGCCTATGTATCTTCTTCGGCGTATCCAAAAACCTCAACGCTTCTGTAGGCATGGGCTTTGCCGTAACATCCGTCTTGACGATGAGTACGGTTCTCGCTTGGCTTTTGTACAACTATGTATTAGTTCCGTTTGATCTGACGTTCCTTCGTACGATTTCTTTCGTTATCTTGATCGCAAGCTTCGTACAGCTGTTGGAAATCGTCATTAAAAAGATGTCCCCGACGCTGTATAACATGTGGGGCATTTACCTCATGCTGATCGCTACGAACTGTATCGTATTGTCCGTACCGGTTATCAGCATTACCAGCAACTACGACTTCCTCGAAAACCTCGTATTTGCTATTGGTTCCGGCTTAGGCTTTGCGCTCGCCCTCGTCCTCATGGCCAGCGCCCGTGAAAAACTGGATTTCGCCGACGTACCCCATTCGCTCAAAGGCACTCCGATTGCCTTCATCGTTGCCGGTATGCTTTCGTTGGCCTTCCTTGGTTTCTCCGGTATGATTTAATTACGCAAAGGAGTTGGAATATTTATTATGAATTACACTGAGATTGCAATCATGGCAGTCGTTATTCTGACTTGCATCGGCGTAGTGTTCGGCTTTGTCCTTGCATTTGCAGATAAGAAGTTCGCCATGGAAGAAAATCCGCTTATCGGCGAAGTTGAAGAAGCATTGCCGAAAGGCCAGTGCGGCGCCTGCGGATTCCCTGGCTGCGCTAAATACGCAGAAGCTGTCGTTCTTGATCCCGATGTTCCGCCTAACCTTTGCGTTCCCGGTAAAGCTGAAGTTGCAGCTATCGTCGCCCAGCTGACCGGTAAGGTTGCCGAAGCTACGGAACCGAAATACGCTCACATCCGCTGCCGCGGCGGCAACGGCATCGCGAAATTGGCCTATGAATACAAAGGCGTTCATGACTGCGCTGCCGCTAAAATCGTACAGCAGGGTCCGAAATTCTGCAAATACGGCTGTCTCGGTTTCGGCAACTGCGTAAAGGCCTGCCCCTTCGGCGCTATGACCATGGGCGAAGACGGTCTTCCGAAGGTTAATAAGCAGCTGTGCACCGGCTGCGGTAAATGCGCCAGCATTTGTCCGAACCACGTCATTGAATTGCTGCCGATCAGCGCGAAGGTTTCCGTCAGCTGCTCGTCCAAGGAAATGGGTGCTGTAGCTCGTAAGGACTGCTCGGCTGCTTGTATCGGCTGCGGTCTGTGCGTGAAGAACTGCGCTCATGAAGGCGGCGTTAAGGTTGTCGACCATTTGGCTGTCGTCAATCCGGAAATCTGCCATAACTGCGAAGAAGCTACGTGCGTAGCAAAATGCCCGACGAAGGCGATTGCTTCCTTGCTGGCTGACGTAAAAGCAGAAGAAAAGATAGGTTAATATGATGAACTGGAAACGCAGGGCAAGATATATTCTTACCGCCGCTTTCCTGGTCGTGATGAGTTGCTCCGGATGCTCTCTGCATCCGGAGTCTTCTTATGATAGGAGCGGTATCGCCATGGATACGACCGTTTCTCTGCGGGCGACTGGGAAAGAAGCACAGGAAGCCGTAGATGAAAGCTTTGCCCGCATCGCGCGGCTGGACGCCCTGGCGAGCTCGCAAAATCCCGACAGCGACGTGAGCAAGATCAACGCTGCTGCCGGCTCCCATTACGTGCAGGTAGACCCGGCGGTATACGAGATGATTTCCTTTGCCAAAGGCTTTTCAGAACGGAGCAGCGGCGAGTGGGATATTACCGTCGGCATTATTACCAATCTCTGGCAGATCGGGACGGAACATCAGCACGTTCCGGAAGCGGGAGAGCTGGCCGAAGCGATGCAGCGCGTCAACTATAAGGATATCCTCCTTCGTCCGGAAGACCACAGCGTCATGCTGGCCAAGGCTGGTATGTCCATCGACCTGGGCGGCGTCGCCAAGGGCTATGCTGTCGATGAGGTCCGCAAGATTTACGAAGCCCATCATATTGAAAGCGGACTGATCAATATGGGCGCCAGCTCTATGTACGCCGTCGGCAAGACGAGCAAGGGCAAAGCCTGGAACATCGGCATGAAGCACCCTCGTTCGGATAAAGATGGTGAATACCTAGGCATCGTAAGCATAGAAAACCAGGCCTTGTCGACGTCTGGCGATTACGAACGGTACTTCATTCAGGATGGAAAGCGGTATCACCATATTTTTGATCCCGTCACGGGATATCCCGCCGATTCGGGCGTCATGAGCGACTCTATCGTCATCGACGGAGACGTAGAGCATGCGGGAATGCTCAGCGATATCTTGACGACGGTCGTCTTTGTGTTAGGCCCGCAGAAGGGACTGGCCTTTATCGACGGCATGGACGGCGTAGAATGCGAAATTACGGGAAACGATGGAACGATTTACATGACCGACGGGTTCCGCAGCCGTTTTTCCGACATGAACGCCGACTTTCGTATAGCTGAATAACTATCCCCTACATGTAAAATTTTAAGCGGAACGGAAGTATTTTCTTGAATAATATTTACTTTTTCTTCAAAATGTAAGATAATATAACTATAAATATTTGTAGAGGATGGTAACGACATATGGATCACATTGATGACAAAATTTTGACAATTTTGAAGCGAAACGGAAAAGCTTCTGCTACGGAAATCAGCAAAGTTGTCGGTTTGTCCATACCGGCTGTAGCAGAACGAATCAGAAAAATGGAACACGCCGGTATCATTGAAGGATATGGCGCAAAAATCAGCCGCCGTAAGACGGGATACAACGTCACGGCTTTTATTATGGTTAATATGGAACGGTCCGGCGACGTCGAAGAATTCCGGGAAAAGGTCGTTCAGTTCCCTCAGGTCTTGGAGTGCCATCACGTAGTGGGGGCCTTTGATTACCTCTTGAAAGTATTGGTAAAAACTCCTGACGATTTAGAAAAATTCCTTATGGAAGAGTTGAATGAAATCCCGACGGTTTCGTCGTCTCAGACTTTCATGTGCTTATCTACGCTGAAAGAAGAATGGAACGTATAAGGCGGTACGAAGTTTCTCTCCGGTACGAAGTTTCTCTCCATAAAAAAGAAGCTTATCCTATGAAAGGTAAGCTTCTTTTTTTACAATATGAAAAATGGGGAATCGTTTTAGGTCAGGACATTAATCTTCCTTGATATGGCCGTCGATCGTAATGGTCTTTACCTGCCAGGGAATAAATTTTCCGCTTTGCTGGAGTGCTTTTTTTGCAGCCATTTCCAAGCCGCCGCAGCAAGGAACCTCCATGCGGACAATGGTGACATCTTTGATATCATTTTGTTTGATGATTTCAGTCAATTTTTCGGAATAGTCAATGCTGTCCAGCTTAGGGCAGCCGACAATCGTAATTTTATTGCGAATGAAATCTTCATGGAACCGAGCGTAGGCATAGGCTGTGCAGTCCGCTGCGATGAGCAGATGGGCTCCGTCGAAATAGTCTGCTTTGACCGGCACGAGTTTGATTTGTACGGGCCATTGGCGCAGCTGCGATTGTGCGACTGCCGGCGTGTTGGGAAGTTCGGCTGCAGCCGTCTGAAGAGACATGGCTGCCTGTCCGGGGCAGCCGTGAGAAAGTACGCGGGACTGGCTGCCGGGACATCCGCCAGTATGTTTCAGACCATTGGCTTTCATATTAGCCTTTACGGCGGCTTCGTCATAGGGAGCGGCTTCGCGCTCTACAAAGGTAATGGCGTTCGTCGGGCAGTGGGGCAGGCAGTCGCCTAGTCCGTCACAGTAATCGTCGCGCATGAGGCGGGCTTTTCCGTCTACCATGGCGATGGCCCCTTCGTGGCAGGCTGCTGCGCAGGCACCGCAGCCATTGCATTTTTCTTCATCAATTTGAATAATTCTTCTAATCATAATGTATTCCTCCAGTGGTTTTATATACGTAAATAGCATGGGCATGTAGTGTGCTGCCTTATGGTGAAAGTATACTATACAGGGCAGGAAAAATCTGTTGTTTTTGCAACGAGGTGAATGAAATTGCAATATTTTTTACCAGTCATTCAACATTCTGAGTTGTTTGCTCACATCGGGACAGAAGATATTGGCAAACTACTGGATGCGATGGACATATATAAAAAGAAATACAAAAAAGGGAATTTTATTTTCTATGCAGGAGATACAATTGAGCAAATCGGCATTGTCTTATCCGGCACGGTGCACATCCTGCAGGAAGATTACTGGGGCAACCGCAACATCTTGTCCCAAGTTCGCCCCGGCAGTTTATTTGGCGAAGCCTTTGCGTGTCTTCCTGATGTAAAGTCGACAGTAGATGTTGCCGCCTTAGACGATACGGAAGTTATGTTCATCAACGTAAACAGCATTATTCATGCCGGCCAGGTCTTAACGAAAGCGCAGGAACGTGTGGCTTTGAATCTTCTGGCTATCATGGCACGGCGCAATATGCAGCTTACGCAGAAAATACGGTATATGTCACAACGGTCGACGCGGCAGAAGCTCATGTTCTATTTGTCGGAAGAAGCGCTGCGGCAGGAATCTTCGTCGTTTACACTGCCCTTTAACCGACAGCAGCTGGCCGATTTTCTCTCTGTCGACCGGAGCGCCATGTCGGCAGAGCTGAGCCGGATGAAAAAAGATGGGCTGATTGACTATTACAAAGATAAGTTTATTTTGAAAGAACCGCAGGTATAAGCCAAAAAGAGCAGCAGCAGACTTCTAATGGTTATTCAGAATCTGCATGCTGCTCTTTTTCTTAGATAATTACGCTGTATCAGCGCAGGTGGGGAAGAATATGTCCCATCTTATGCTTTTTCGTTTCCAAATAGAATTCGTCGAATTCCTGGGGTTTCATTTCAATCGGCACGCGTTCTACGATTTCTACGCCGAAGCCTTCAAGGCCGTAGATTTTTTCCGGGTTGTTCGTCAGCAGGCGCAGTTCTTTGGCTCCCAAATCCTGCAGAATCTGAGCGCCGATCCAATATTCGCGCAGGTCTGGCGCAAAGCCCAGCTTTTCATTGGCTTCTACGGTGTCATAGCCCTGTTCCTGAAGGACGTAGGCCTTCAGCTTGTTGATGAGGCCGATGCCCCGGCCTTCCTGGCGCATGTAGAGGAGAATGCCCCGGCCTTCGGCGTTGATCTGGGTCATGGCAGCGGCCAGCTGTTCGCCGCAGTCGCAGCGGCACGAGCCGAATACGTCGCCGGTCAGGCATTCGGAGTGGACGCGGCAGAGCAGGTTTTTACCGTCGCCGATGTCGCCTTTGACGAGGGCGACGTGGTGTTCGCCCGTCAGGTCGTTGACGTAGCCGTAAATTTTGAATTCGCCGAATTTCGTCGGCATCTTAGCGACGGCTTCGCGGACGACGTGCTTGTCGTGACGGCGGCAGTAGTTCTGCAGGTCGTGAATAGTGATGAATTTTAAATTGTACTTGTCGGCCAATTCCCACAGCTGCGGCGTCTGCATCATCGTGCCGTCGTCGGCCATGATTTCGCAGCACAGGCCGACTTGCTTCAGGCCGGCGAGGCGCATGAGGTCGACCGTCGCTTCCGTATGGCCGTTGCGGGCCAGGACTCCGCCGCGCTTGGCGATTAAGGGGAAGTTATGGCCGGGACGGCGGAAGTCTTCGGGACGGGCCGTTTCTTCCGTGCATTTGCGGGCCGTCAGAGCCCGTTCTACGGCGGAAATGCCCGTCGTCGTATCGACATGGTCGATGGAGACGGTGAAGGCCGTTTCGTGATTGTCCGTATTGTCGCTTACCATCGGCGGCAAACCGAGCTTGCGGGCGTATTCGATGCTCATGGGCATGCAGATGAGGCCCTTGCCGTGCGTTGCCATAAAGTTCATGTTTTCTGTCGTGCAGTACTGGGCGGCGCAGATAAAGTCGCCTTCATTTTCTCTATCCGGGTCGTCGGTGACGATGATGATGTGCCCGGCTTGCAATTCTTCGATTGCTTCTTCTACGGTATTGAATTTTCTGTTTTCCTTTGCCACAATAAAACCTCCTGAATATGATAAAGCCCTGACGGTCTGTCCAGCAGCGTCAGGGCTTTTTGGTCAACACAACACAAGCTGCGCGGCGGCAGCTCCATCGTATCTTCTTCCATCCAGACTATACTGTCGGTTTTGGAATCGCACCAAATCACGAGCACATGGCTCCTACGCCGTAGCGTTCGCGGACTATACCGCCGATCGGGAATTTCACCCTGCCCTGAAGATATATGACTACATGAATCATTATACACAGAATGGCTATCCTTGGCAAGAGCCGCCGCAGCCGGCCGGGCTGGGACAGGCCTATTCCATGTCGAATATTTTGCCCGGATTGAGGATATTGTTGGGGTCCAGGGCCTTTTTGATGGCTTTCATCATGGCCAGCTCGTCGGGATTGGTAAATTCTTCCATCAAGTGCTTGCGCTTAAAGCCGATGCCGTGCTCGCCCGATAAGCGGCCGCCGTGGGCGTAGATGAAGGCGTACAGCTCCTGCTGGTTTTGTTCGACCCGGCGGGCCCAGTCTTCGTAGGGCGTATCGTCGGGCTTTAAGATGTTGAGATGGATGTTGCCGTCGCCGGCGTGGCTGGCAATGCGGGTGATCAGGCCGTATTTGCCGGCCAGGCGGAGAATTTCCGCCAGCAGGAGCGGTTCCTGGTCGACGGGGACGACGACGTCTTCTTTGCTGACGATGAGACTTTCGGCGCGGACTGCCTCGGCAAAGGCCTTGCGGGCCTGCCAGATTTTATTGTGGTCGGCGACGAGGACCGACGACGCGCCGTGCTGCGTGCAGAGCTCGTCTAAGGCGACGGCCTTGTCGTCCAGGTCGTCGTCATTGATGCCTTCGACTTCGACGATGAGGTAATTTCCCGAATCACTGCCCTGCAGCTTTTCATGGAGATATTTTTCTACCGATCGGATCGTAATATTGTCCATGTATTCGACGCAGGTCGGGACGATGCCTTGCTTTAAAATGGCTCCGACGGTGCCGATGGCTTGTTCCGGCGAATCGAAAACAGCCAGCAGATCGAGGGCGTATTTTGGCTTCGGCAGGAGCTTGACTGTCGCCTTGGTGATGATGCCCAGCGTGCCTTCCGAGCCAATGACCAGCTGCTCGAGGCAGTAGCCTGTCGATTGCTTCTGCAGGCGTGCGCCGAGCTGGACGATGCGGCCCGTCGGATTGACGATTTCCACGTCGTATACCTGATGGCGCGTCGTACCGTATTTGACGGCCCGGTTGCCTCCGGCGTTGGTGGCGATATTGCCGCCGATAAAGCAGGAGTCGCCGCTGCAGGGGTCGCCGGCGTAGAACAGACCCTTGGCTTCGGCTGCGTCCTGCAGGTCCGACGTGCGGACGCCCGGCTCTACGACGGCATATAAGGCGTCTTCGTTAATTTCCAGAATGCGGTTCATCTTTTCCAGGGACAGGACGACGCCACCGTAAATGGGCACGGCGCCGCAGGCCAGGCCTGTGCCGGCCCGCGGGGCACGACGGGAAAATGATAGGCGTTGGCCAGCTGGACGACGGCGGCGACCTGCTCGGCCGTTTCGGCAAAGACGACGGCTTCGGGCATGTGGTGGTACGCCGGGTCGGTCACTTCGTCGTGGGAATAGGGCTGCATTTTATCCGGATCTGTCACGACGTTTTTAGGGCCGGCGACAGCTTCCAGTTTTTTTAAAATTTCAGGAGTAATCGGTGCATATCTCATGAGCAAAGACCTCTGTTTCTTCATAGTTTACGTTCTATTATATAATATCAGCGGCATTTGCGAAAGTGGGCCGTATTAAATCGAGAAAAAACTTTATCTTACGTGAAAATGAAGGTATACTTATAGCATGCGCATTGCAGCGCTTACGTTAAAGGAGCGGAATCATGACGGAAAAACGGGATGGACGGCTCCGACGTACCAGGACGGTGCGCCGGCGGCGTACGAAAAAAAAGAAGGGGATGACGCTGTACAAGGGCATCGTCCTTCTCATACTGCTGGTCGGCGGGGTCTTCCTGTGCCTGCGCATGTATCAGATGTGGCAGATTCATGAGGATATGGAGCGGACGCTGCAGCAGGAGCAGGCCTTGACGGAAGAAAACCAGCGGCTGAAGGACAGAAAAGAACAGCTGCTGTCCCCTGACGCCGTGGAAAAACAGGCGCGGGAACAGTTCGGACTGGCCGAGCCGGGAGAAATCCCCTACAGGCGCTGACGACGCGCTTTGCCTTGGGAATTTACATTATTTTGCGATTGAATTTTTTGCCGTTTATGAGTATAATAGCGTTATACGTGTTATCAGCAAAGCTGAAGCATACAAGGAGGAATATAAGGTAACATGACAATCGAAGTAGGCAGTGTATTGGAAGGCACCGTGACAGGGATTACAAAATTTGGCGCTTTTGTAGAGCTTCCTGACAAGAAGGTGGGCTTGGTCCACATTTCTGAAGTTGCTAATGAGTATGTAAAAGATGTGCACGATTTCTTGAAAGTTCAGGACAAAGTAAACGTCAAAGTTTTGTCTGTCGACGATAAGGGAAAAATCGGCCTGTCTATTAAACAGACCCAGCCGGCTCCGGAAAAGAAAGAGTTCCGTCCAAGACATGAATTCCGCCAGCACAACAATTTTGACTCGAATCGCCGCTCTTCTACATCGTTGTCTTTCGAGGACCGGCTTAGTAAATTCCTGAAGGAAAGTGACGAACGCCAGATGGATTTGAAACGCAATACCGAATCAAAACGCGGCGGCCGCGGCGCTCGCCGTGCCGATTGATTTCGTATATCGGTAATCATAAGGACGAATAAAGAGTATTCCTGTCTTGGAATGCTCTTTTTGTTTTACCGACTGGAAAAGGCTGTCCGAGTTTAGAACGAGGTACATGACAGATGAAGGATAAGGAATTTGCCGTTGTCGATATCGGCTCCAATTCCCTGCGCCTGATGACGGGGCGCTGGGAAGATGATCGCTGGAAGTTTTCGGCGAAAGAATTGGAAACGACGCGCCTCGGCTATCAGATAGAAGAGACAAGGCATTTATCGCCGGAAGGGATTGAGGCCTCCCTTGCGGCCATGGCCCGATGGCAGGCCCGGTTAGGATCCGTTCCCGTCTGTGCCGTCGCGACCAGCGCAGTGCGCGAAGCCGCAGACGGCCAAGCCTTTTTGGCGGAAATACGGGCCCGTTTTGGCTGGCACTGCCGCTGCATTTCCGGCCTGGAGGAAGCGGCTCTCAGCTTCTGCGGGGCGGCAGCCGGCGTTGAAGCCGGCAAGGAGGCCGTCGTCCTGGATATCGGCGGCGGCAGCAGCGAAGTGGCCGTCGGCCGGGACGGCGTCGTCGCCTGGTCCCATAGCTATCCCTTGGGCGCCGTGCGCCTGACGAAAAAAGCTCAGATGGAAGAAGGGGAATTGGCCGAGTTAGAAGCCTATTGCAGCCGGCAATGGCTGCCTGCGCCCATAGAACCATCGGCGTCCCTCATCGGCGTAGGCGGGACGCTGACGACGCTGGCGGCGATGGAGCTGGAAATGACGGAGTACGATCCGTCCCGCATCGAAGGCTGCGTCGTGCCGCTGGACCGCCTGTCCTATCACCTGGACAGATTGCGGCGTATGGGCCCCGAAGGCCGACGCCATGTGGCGGGGCTGCAGCCGAAGCGCAGCGACATCATCGTCGCCGGGCTGGCTGTCGCCCGCTCCTTTTTGCGGCGATACGGCTTTGACAGCATTCGCATCAGCGAAAGCGATTTGATGGAAGGCGTCTTTTTCCGCCATTCCTTCCACGATGCCGCTTGGCGCGGAGGCGGCGGGAGCGGCCTATGAACGTCGTTGAAACTGTAGAAGCATACTGCCGGCAGCATTCGCTGTTTCAGCCGGGAGAGACGATTCTGATCGCCTGTTCCGGCGGGCCCGACTCGCTGGCATTGCTGGATATATTAGCCAGGCTGCGGCCGGCCTATGATTTGCGCCTCGCCGTATGCTACGTCCATCACGGCATTCGGGAGGCCGCCGACGAGGAGGTCCCGTTTGTACGGCAGGAAGCGGAGAAGCGGGCCTGTCCCTTTATCTGCCGCCGGACAGACGTGCCGGCGCTGGCGGCGCAGGAACGCGCGTCGCTGGAAGCTGTCGGCAGGAGAGAGCGGTACCGCCTGCTTCGCGAAGAAAAGGACCGTCTGGGAGCCGCGGCGATTGCCGTAGCCCATCATCAGGACGATCAGGCGGAAACGGTGCTGCTGCACTTGCTGCGCGGCAGCGGACTGGCCGGATTGGGCGCGATGCGGCCGCAAGCCGGCGACGTCGTCCGCCCGCTCCTGGGCATAACGCGCGGAGAGATCGACGCCTATGTCAAAGAGCGGAATCTGACGCCCCGTCACGATGAAACGAACGACTCCGTCCAGTTTACGCGCAACCGCATCCGCCTGGAGCTGCTGCCGGCGTTGCGGCAGTACAATCCGTCCGTCGTCGGCGATTTAAACCGGCTGGCCCAGATTGCCCAGGCCGAAGACGACTGCATGGCTCAGTGGGCGAGCCGTCTGTACGAGGCTCACGTCAGGCCGTGCCCAGGCGGAGCCGGCGTAGAAAAGAAATGGTTTCTCAGCCAGCCCGCGGCGCTGCAGCGCCGCCTCGTGCGTCTGCTGTGCCGGAACGCGACGGGGACGGAGCGGGATATACCCTTTCATTACGTAGAAACGATACGGGAGCTGGCCTGCAAGGGCGCGGGCAAGCAGTTCCAGACGGGCCGCGTCACGGCCTATACGACGAAATCCGATTTGTGCGTCGTAGTGTCGCAGGGCATAAAGGGCCGGCGCAGAACGAAATCATGAAAAAGAAAGCATCGCAGGGAAGCCTGCGTCGTTATATATACTTTGTCATTCCGGGGGAGGATATACGATATGCATCAAGACGTAAAAGAAATATTATTTACAGAAGAACAAATACAGAAGCGAGTGCGGGAACTAGGCGCGCAGATAACAGCCGATTACGCCGGCAAGACGATCTTGCTGTGCGGCATTTTGAAAGGCGCCGTCGTGTTCTATACGGATTTGGCCCGCCAGATTCAGGTTCCCGTAAAATTTGATTTCATGAGCTGCTCCAGCTACGGCTCGTCGGCCACGTCGTCCGGCGCGGTTACGATTCGCAAGGACATGGACAACGATGTCGCCGGAAAGGATATTCTCATCGTTGAGGATATCATCGATACGGGCATTACGCTGAGCTATCTCGTGCCCTATTTGAAAGACCGCGGAGCCAATTCGGTTAAGCTGGCTACCTTGCTGAGCAAGCCGTCGCGCCGGAAGGTCGATATCCACGTCGACTACAACGGCTTTGAAATTCCCGACGCCTTCGTCGTCGGCTACGGCCTGGATTATGACAGCTCCTATCGGAATCTGCCCTATATCGGCATATTGAAGGAAGAAATATATACGAAATAAACATATACTATTACCGTCTTGTTTTGCAGGAAAAGCTGTTGTTGCATTGTCCGAAGTATGGTAATATAGATATTGTATTGGTTGCATGACATTACTTAATGATAGATTACTTTGAAAGGAGTAGTATCTTGAGCAAATTTGTGCGTAATGTAAGTTTATACTTACTGATTATCATCGTTGCCGTTTCTATCATCGATGCGTTTACGACAAATAAAGCTGATAAATCGGAAATTTCCTATACGAATTTCATGAATCAGGTTCAGCAGAAAAAGGTAGACGCAGTCCAGATTACGGACGACCACGCCATCGTCGGTCAGCTGAAGGACGGCACGTCTTTTACATCGTACGCCCCGACGGACGCGGCTATGATGCCGGCCCTGCGCGACGCGGAGGTCAACGTCATCGCCAAGCCGCCTGAACAGCCTTCGTGGTGGATGAGCCTGCTGAGCTCTATCCTGCCGATTTTGATTCTCATCGGCGTGTGGTTTTTCATCATGCAGCAGACCCAGGGCGGCGGCGGCCGGGTGATGAACTTCGGCAAGAGCCATGCGAAGATGCACGGTGAAGGAAAAATTAAAGTATCCTTTAAAGACGTTGCCGGTGAAGACGAAGCGAAAGAAGAATTGGCGGAAATCGTCGAATTTCTCCGCAATCCCGGCAAGTACAACAACATCGGAGCCAAGATTCCCAAGGGCGTGCTGCTCTTCGGGCCTCCGGGCACGGGGAAAACCCTGCTGGCCCGGGCCGTTGCCGGTGAAGCGGGCGTTCCCTTTTTCAGCATCAGCGGCTCTGACTTCGTAGAAATGTTCGTCGGTGTCGGCGCGTCCCGCGTGCGCGATCTTTTCTCCCAGGCTAAGAAAAACGCGCCGTGCATCGTCTTCATCGACGAAATCGACGCCGTAGGCCGCCAGCGCGGCGCAGGTCTCGGCGGCGGTCACGATGAACGCGAACAGACGCTGAACCAGCTGCTTGTAGAAATGGACGGCTTCGGCGCCAACGAGGGCATCATTACGATCGCCGCGACGAACCGTCCCGACATCCTTGACCCGGCGCTGCTGCGCCCCGGCCGTTTTGACCGGCAGATTACCGTCGACCGTCCGGACCTGCGGGGCCGCAGGGCTATCCTGGAAGTGCATGCCAAGGGCAAGCCTCTCGGCAAGGATGTCGATTTGGATATTATCGCTAAGAAGACGCCGGGCTTTACTGGCGCCGATTTAGGCAACCTGCTGAACGAAGCGGCTTTGTTGGCGGCTCGTGCCGATAAAAAAGTCATCAACATGGCCGAACTGGAAGAAGCCAGCGAAAAGGTATGCTTCGGCCCGGAACGGCGCAGCCATGTCATCAGCGACAAGGAAAAGCGCCTGACGGCCGTTCACGAATCGGGCCACGCCCTGATCGCCTACTTGCTGCAGCCCAATTCCGACCCGGTCCATAAGGTTACGATTATTCCCCGCGGCCGCGCCGGCGGCTATACGATGATGCTGCCGAATGAAGAACGATCCTATGAGACGAAATCGTATTATCTGGCGCAGATCCGCGTCGCCTTGGGCGGCCGGGCTGCCGAAGAAATCGTCTTCAACGAAATCAGCAGCGGCGCGTCGGGCGACTTGCAGAGCGTTACCCGCATCGTCCGCCAGATGATTACCCGCCTGGGCATGAGCTCCAAGCTGGGGCCGATGGTCTTCGGCGAACAGCAGGACCAGGTGTTCCTGGGCAAGAGCCTGGGCCACGACCGCAATTACGGCGAAGGCGTAGCCGAACTGATCGACAAGGAAATGCACGATATCGTTACCGAAGCCTATGCGGACGTACTGCGCATGCTGAAGGAAAACATCAAGGCTCTTCACAGCATGGCAGAAGCGCTGCTGGAAATCGAAACGATTAATCACGAACAGGTAGAAAATCTGATTAAATATGGTTCGCTGGAAGCGCCTAAGCCGGAAGGCGACGGCGAAAGCGCCGAAGGCGCCGAACCGGCGGAAGGGCAGAAGCCTCATGTAGAAGTCAGCCCGTGGGGCAATACCGTATCAGAAGACAAAAACTAAATGAAAAAGCTGCGGCACTGTCGCAGCTTTTTTATGTGACGGAGACAGTTTCTGGCAGATACATAAAATATGTAATGATTTATATTACTTTTTCTTGATATTGACAGGGATTTCTTTTATGCTACAATTTCTGTATGCCCAAAGATATAGGTATGTCAGCTATATCTATGGCGGCATCGTATCGTTAGTATTAGGAGTGAAAAAGCATGAGACAGGATATCCTGGATTATTTGATGGAGAATCAGGGGACTTTCGTATCCGGACAAAAAATTTCCGAATTATTTGGGATTTCCCGTACAGCCGTTTGGAAACATATCCGCGTCTTGAAACAGCGGGGATACGTCATTGAATCGTATACGAAAAAAGGCTATTGTTTGAAAGAAGCGCCGGAGCTGCTGCGGCCGGAGCAGATTGCCAACGGGCTGAAGACCGGCCTGTTTGGGAAAAAGATCGTGTATTTTGAAAAGGTGGACTCGACGAATACGGTGGCCAAACGCCTGGCCGACCAAGGGGCCGACGAAGGGACGATCGTCGTCGCCGAAGAGCAGACCGGCGGGAGAGGACGGCTCGATCGTTCTTTCATTTCACCCTTTGCCCAGGGGATTTGGTTTTCCCTTATTTTGCGGCCTACCTTTCCGCCTATGGAAGTTTCTAAGCTGACGCTGGTCGCTGCCGTGGCCCTGACCAAGGTGCTGCGCCGGGCCGGCCTCATCCACTGCGGCATCAAGTGGCCCAACGATATCCTGGTCGGCGACAAGAAGCTGGTCGGGATTTTGACGGAGCTGAACGCGTCCGTAGAAAAGATCAACTACGTCGTCATGGGCATCGGCATTAACACGGCCCTCGGCAAAAAAGCGCTGCCGCGGGAGCTGAAAAAGACCGTGACGAGCTTTGCCATAGAAAACGTGCCCGTACAGCGGGTGGAATTGCTGCAGGACGTGCTGCGTGAATTGGAACGATACTACGACGTGGCGGGCGAGCAGGGCTTCGCACCGATTTTGGAAGAATGGAAGGTATTGTCCTGCATGCTGGGACGGGATGTAGAAGTCTCGGCATCGGACCGGTCGTTTACGGGAAAGGCCGTGACGCTGGACGAAAACGGCAACCTGATGGTCGAGACGGCAAATGGCATGGAGCGGGTGCTGGCCGGCGACGTGCGGGTTCGCCCCGTCTGACCGGACGGCGGCAATCGAATAGGATAGAGCGGCATACGCAGTACAGAACGGGCTGCGCCATGCCGCTTTTTCTTCGGGAAAATAGACGGCAAGACCTATCCAAGGAAGAAAAACTTTGTTATTATAGTAACCGTATATTATTTCATTTAGGGCAGGGAGAGTACAGCGTATGTTATTAGTCATTGATGTAGGAAATACAAATATTGTTCTCGGTGTATTCAAGGGAAAGGAACTGCTGGACCATTGGCGCATTTCGACGAACAAGCTGCGCACGACGGACGAATACGGCGTGCTGATTCGCGACCTCTTTTACTTGAACGACGTGAATTCGGAAGATATCGATTCGATCATCATTTCGTCTGTCGTGCCGCCGGTGATGCCGACGCTGGAACGCATGTGCCAGCGCTACTTCGGCTTGGTGCCGCTCATCATCGGGCCGGGCGTGAAGACGGGCATGGATATTAAATACGACAATCCCCGCGAGGTAGGCGCCGACCGCATCGTCAATGCCGTGGCGGCTTACGCGAAATACGGCGGCCCGGTCATCATCATCGACTTCGGTACGGCTACGACCTTCTGCGCCGTCGATAAGAAGGGCAACTACCTCGGCGGCTCTATCTGCCCGGGCATCGGTATTTCGACGGACGCCCTGGTGCAGCGCACGGCCAAGCTGCCGCGTATTGAAATCCGCCGGACGGAAAAAGTCATTTGCCGCAATACGGTGGAAAGCATGCAGGCCGGCGTGTACTACGGCTACATCGGCCAGATCGAAGGCATTGTCAATCACATGCGCAGGGAATTGGGCGGCAACGCCAAGGTCGTCGCGACAGGCGGCTTTGCCGTCGTCCTTGCGCCGGAAACGAAGGCCATCGACGTCGTAGAACCGATGCTGACGTTGGAAGGACTGAGAATTATTTATGAACGAAATTGCTAAGCCCTTTGCCATCGGCCCGGTCCGGCTCGAACGGCCGGTCATCCTGGCGCCTATGGCCGGCGTATGCGATTTGCCGTACCGCGTCATTGCCCGCCGCTATGGCGCGGCTTTGGTCTGCACGGAAATGGTCAGCTCTCAGGGGATACGCTATAAAAACAAGCATACAGAAGAACTGCTGTATATCGACGAACGAGAGCATCCCCTGTCGATGCAGATATTCGGAGCCGATCCCATTGTCATGGCCCAGGCGGCGGTAGCCGTTGAACAAGCCGGCGCGGATATTGTCGATATCAATATGGGTTGTCCCGTAAAAAAAATCGTCAAAAACGGCGAAGGCTCTGCCCTGATGAAGGATTTGCCCAAGGCGGAGCAGGTCATCGCCGCCGTCGTAAAGGCCGTGTCAATTCCCGTCACCGTAAAAATGCGTACCGGATGGGATGACGATTCCTTTACAGCCGTCGAATTAGCCAAGCGGGCGGAAGCTGCCGGCGCGGCGGCTATTACCGTCCACGGCCGGACGCGGGAGCAGTTTTACAGCGGCCGCGCCGATTTGGACAAGATACGGCAGGTCGTAGAAGCCGTCTCTATCCCGGTCATCGGCAACGGCGACATCGTAGACGGCCCGTCGGCGGTACACATGTTTGAGGCGACGGGCTGCGCCGCCATCATGGTCGGCCGGGGCGCCCAGGGAAATCCGTGGATTTTCCCGCAGATATACCGCTATATGGATACGGGTGAAATCCTGCCGCCGCCGTCGCCGATGGAACGGTATGAGCAAATTCTGGAGCATTTTGAAGCCCTGCTGGCCTACAAGGGCGAATATATCGGCGTGCGGGAAATGCGGGCTCATGCTTCATGGTACACGAAGGGCATGTACGGCTCGGCGGCCCTGCGCGAACGCATCAATCGAGCCGACACGGCGCAGGCGTTCAGGGACTGCATCCATGGGATGATGGAAGAAGCGGCTGCGATGGAGTAGCACCGGGTGAGGGCGCTGCTGGCTTTTTGGTTGACATACATAACAGATACGCATATAATTAAAGTTATCGTAAAATAGAAAGGTGGAAATAGTGCCAAGGTGTCTTGACACTATTTCTATTTGCCGTCATAGGGAAAAGGAGTACGAGTATGACAAATGAAACGCTGATTACGCAAGAAGGTCTGGAACAATTAAAGGAAGAATTAAACGAGCTGAAATCAGTTCGCCGCATTAAAGTTTCCAAACGTATTCAGGAAGCGATCGCTTTGGGCGACTTGAGCGAAAACTCTGAATATGACGACGCTAAAAATGAACAGGCTTTTGTCGAAGGCCGCATTTCCGAACTGGAAAATAAAATCCGTACGGCAAAAATCATTCAGGAATCTGACGACAGCAGCGCGAAGGTGCGGCTGGGCTCTAAAGTGATTCTGGAAGACGTAGAAACGGGCGACCGTTTTGAATATACCGTAGTCGGCACGGCGGAAGCCGATCCGTTCAACAATAGAATTTCCAATGAATCTCCCGTAGGCAAGGCGATTTTGGGACAGCCGATCAACGAAGCGAACCCCGTCGTCGTCACGGTCAAAGCGCCGGCAGGCGAATTGAAATACCGGATTTTGCCGTTTACGGCAGAATAAGAAAGCCTATAGGAGGAATTATCATGTCCGATGAAATGCAGAAAGAAAATCTTGTCATAGAAGAAGAAAAATTAAACGACCAAATGAAGGTGCGCCGCGAAAAGATGCAGAGCTTTATTGACGCCGGCGTCTATCCCTTCGGTCAAAAATTCGACTGGGACCACCACGCCCAGGAATTGAAGGACCAGGCGGAAGCCTTGGAAAAAGACGAAACGGTCGTCCGCATTGCCGGCCGCCTCATGGCAATCCGCCGTCACGGCAAAACGGCATTCTGCGTCCTTCGCGATATCAGCGGGGAAATCCAGCTGTATTTCCGCAAGGATATTTTGGGTGAAGAATCGTATACCTTGTTCAAACTGCTGGACATCGGCGATATCGTCGGCGTCGAAGGGGCTGTTTTCACGACCCATACGGGCGAAACGACGGTTCGCGTTGAAAAATGGACGCTGTTGTCCAAGTCTCTCCGTCCGCTGCCGGAAAAATTCCACGGCCTGACGGATAAGGAAACGCGCTATCGCCAGCGGTATTTGGACCTGATCGTCAACCCGGAAGTAAAAGACACGTTTATTAAACGATCCCAGATTATCAAGGGCATTCGTCAGTATTTGGACGAACGGGGCTTTTTGGAAGTAGAAACGCCGATGCTGCACACGATTGCTGGCGGCGCGGCTGCCCGTCCCTTCAAGACCCATCACAACGCCCTCGATATGGATATTTACCTGCGCATTGCGCCGGAACTGCACTTAAAGCGCCTGCTCGTCGGCGGTTTGGAACGGGTGTATGAAATGAACCGCTGCTTCCGCAACGAAGGCATCGACACGCGCCACAACCCGGAATTTACGACGGTAGAATTGTACCAGGCTTACGGCGATTTGGAAGACGTCATCAAGATTACGGAAGAAATGGTATCACAGCTGGCTATGAAGCTGTACGGTACGATGAAGATTACCTATATCGACAAGGAAATCGACTTGACGCCGCCCTGGGACAGAATGACCATGATCGAAGCCGTTAAAAAATACACCGGCGAAGACTTCACGGACGTCAAGACTGTAGAAGAAGCGCGGGCTATTGCCGACAAGCTGCACGTCGAATACGGCGAATACGACGGCATCGGCAAGATTATCAACGGCTGCTTTGAAGATTACGTAGAAGAAAACCTGATTCAGCCGACGATCATTACGAACCATCCGCTGGAAATTTCGCCGCTGAGCAAGCAGGATCCGGATAACCCCTTGCTGACCTATCGCTTCGAAGGCTTTATTTACGGCCGCGAACTGGCCAACGGCTTCGGCGAATTGAACGATCCTATCGATCAGCGCAACCGCTTTGTCGAACAGATGAAGGAACGCGAACGGGGCGATGACGAAGCTCATCAGATGGATGAAGACTACTGCCGCGCTCTGGAATACGGCCTGCCGCCGACAGGCGGCCTGGGTATCGGCATCGACCGCTTGGTCATGTTCCTTACCAACAGCGCGTCCATTCGCGACGTATTGTTGTTCCCGCTCAGCCGTCCGGAACAGAAATAATTGTGAAACACCCTTTGAACCGTCGTGTCGAAGGGTGTTTTTTGCAAACGCCCCATGAGGAGGAAGACGATGAACGGAAAAAAGAAGGTTATACTCGCTGTTTTTTGCCTGCTGTGCGCGTCCTGTCTGCCTGTCGGGGCCGCCTCTGCCGACGGCAGTCCCGCCCAGTCTGAACCTGCCCTTACGGCAGTCCAGAGTCGTGCCGGCGCTGCAGAGCAGACTACGGCGGCAGGGGAAGGCGAAGAGGCTGATAAAAAGACAAAAAGAAACCGATTTCCAACGGCAAGATATTGACCAAGGACGAAATCGGGGCGATGGATATTGCCGTTCCCAGCGTCCTGCACGCCGGCGATTTTCACGTCGGCGGCATACACTGCGGCGACAGCCTGCGCAAGGTCCGGAGCCTGTACGGCAGCCCGACGAAGTATGCCCGCAGCGCCCATTATACGACGATGCAGTATGACGGCAAGGATATTGCCATGCGGGTTCGCAGCCGCAACGACACGGCCGATATCCTGAAGGAAACGGGAGAAGAACGGGAAGGCGTCCGCATCGGCGTCGAGTCGGTGTTCCTGACCAGCGGGAAAGACGCCGTCTTCGGACGGGGCCTGCGCCTGAAAATGCCTGCCGAGGTACTGGTTCGCCAGATGGGGATTCCTTCCAATGTCTTGCGCGATGCCGACGCCAATATTTATTACTTTGTGTATGAAAATCCTGCGAGGGACGGTGCCATGATTTTTGCCGTCGCCAATCGGAAAATCGAGCGGGTGGCCCTCATGCCGCCGCGTCCGCCCTACAGCCGCGGTGAAGCCCTGCCGGTGCAGAATAAATGGTCGGAACGGGATTTTACGCTCATGGGATTCAGCTTGAACCAGCCCTTCCAGGCCAATAAATACAACATGTGGAATAACCTGGTCAAACGGGACAGCAACAATTTCTGGCTCTATGGCGATTACGGCGTCGAAGTAGACCGCCGGAACATGGTGCAGAAGGTCTTTCTGCTGACTAACAACGCCTATACGAGCCGCGGCGCGGCGCTGGGCTATCATATTTCGACGGTATTGTCCCTGTACGGACGGCCCGACCGGGTCGAAGTTGGGCCGGAAGCGGAGAAATCCGTCGACGCCTATTACTACGACAGCCCTTTCCAGAAGGGCGTTTCCCTGGTCTTCGTCGTCAACCACGCCAGCCGCTATGTGGAAGATGTGCTGCTGATCAGCGCGCCTATTCAGAATCTGCAGGACCCAATGGCCCGTTACGGCCTGCAGTCCTGACGGCGGCGCGGGACGATTCTTCAAGTATATACAAATAAAATAGCAAAAATGCTTTACTTATATGACTGACATCCAGTATAATAAATATAACTAATACTAGCAGATGAAGGTGATTTTCATGGTTACAGATGCAGATGTTTTAAAACGGTGGAAGTACATTGCTCAGGAAGATGAAAAGCTGCTTATCCTTATCGGCGGTCCCGGCTCCGGCAAGAGCAAGCTCATCCGTGAACTGACGTTCCAGGATGGCTGGAAGATTTGCGAAGCCCGCGAGCTCTTCGACGACGAATTCTTGGAAATTCCTCGGGCCGACCGTCCGGAAAAAGCTATTTCCCTCATTTCGACGGCGATTCACCGCCTCAACGCCCGCGTTGTCATGATCGATAACGTCGAATTCCTGTTCGCCCCGATTTTGAACCTCAATCCGGTTCAGATGCTGAAGGACTTGAGCAAGGAATGCCCGATTATCGTCAGCTGGCGCGGCAGCTTGGAAGGCAACACGTTGTATTTCGAACACAACGGCGATCCCAAGTATGCTAAATTTACAATCGAAGATCCGAAACATGTAATGTCCCTCGACTGATTTCCCCGTACGTGCGTAAAACGCCGCAGAGCCTGTTGATTCTGCGGCGTTTTATTTTGCTCTTTTTTTCTCCTGTACGTCATGGTATAATGACAAAAGCGTTTGTTTGATTTCAATAAAAGGAGCAGATAACGATGGGTGACTATATGATTGCCGTCATCTTGGGGATCGTCGAAGGGGTAACGGAATACCTGCCTATTTCTTCGACGGGCCACATGATTCTCGTCGGCGACTGGCTGGGATTTACGGGGCCGAGGGCCAGCGTATTTGAAGTATTTATTCAGCTCGGCGCTATTTTGTCGGTTCTGGTGATTTATAAAGAAAAATTTATCCGCATGCTGCGGCAGTACCGCTGCTGGGATATGCTGCGCCCGCAGAATTGGCGGCGCAATGATACGGGGCTGACGCTGGCTCACGTGGGAGCGGGCATCGTGCCGGTCATGATCATCGGCTACTTTGCCCATGGAGTGATCAAAACGTATCTCTTTTCCGTCGGCACCGTCATTATCGGCTTGGTCATCGGCGGCGTGTTCATGCTGCTGGCCGAACGGGCGAAAATACGCGTGTTATGCGACGATGTGGAAAAGATGACCATCTTGCAGGCATTTTTAGTCGGCGCCTTTCAGATGTTCGCCTTGTGGCCCGGCTTTTCCCGCTCCGGCTCGACCATTGCCGGCGGCTTATTTCTGGGGCTGAGCCGGAAGGCAGCAGCAGATTTTTCCTTTATCATTGCCGTGCCGGTCATGATCATCGCCTGCTTTTACGATTTGCTGAAGAGCTGGTCCGTATTGGACAGCGGCGATTTGGTCATGATTGCCATCGGCTTTGTGACGGCCTTTATCGTAGCGTATATTTCCGTATTGTGGTTCCTGAAATTTCTCAATAAATCGACCCTTACGTCCTTTGCCTGCTACCGGTTTTTAGTCGCCGTCGTATCGTTTGTGTATTTCTTCATCTTGAAATAGAAAAAGCGCCGCAAGGCGCTTTTTTTGCAGTTATGCCTGCGGCGATGAAAGAACGGCGAAGCTGCGGGAAATATCGGCGATAAAGGGCTGCGGATCCGTTCCTTCCGGCAGGTCGCGGAGGATGCTTTCCAATATGTTTGGGAAAAAGAGGTTGACGCCCTGCATGTATACGTAATAATAATACTGCAGCCCGTCGTCGCCTTTTAAAATCATCGGCGCCAGCTCGTCATTTACCGTGAAGGCCAGGTCGTAAAAATCGAGCAGCTCTTGCTTGAAGCGGTCTAAATGGAGCTCGTTTTTCCCGTAGTCCTCCAGAAGATGGGAGCCCATATCGGCCAGAGCCTTCGGAAGGCCCGCCGCTTTTTCCGGCATTTCCGCGCCGTTGTCTTCCAGGACGTGATGGAGCGTATGAAGGGCGCCGACAAGGGATTCACAGAAAAAATTAAAGGTCAGCAAACCGTCCGAACCGGTCAAGCCGGTAAAGGTATATGTTGTCATGATAGATGTTTCCTCCTGGGCAGGTTAATTTAAACGGCTTCCGTGGATGTCCAAAGGAGCGAGTCCGGAGAAGTCTCGTTGTATTTGCTCTATAAATTGCTGTAGTTTTTGACTTTCCGGCAGGTCCATGAGCAGGCTTTGCAGCATGACCGGCAGGAAGTGCTTGAGGCCCTGGACGAATACTTGGCTGTAATAGACGGCTTCGAGGGGCGCGTCGGACAGATCGTCTTCCAGGTCGCTGCAAAGAGAAAAGGCCAGGTCGTAGAAGGCCAGTATGTTTTCTCTGAACCGGCCTAATTGCAGGCAGTCTGCATGATAATCGTCCCGCAGGTCGGCGCTGATATCTTCCAGCATGTCGAACAGCTCGTCCGCGTCGTCGGCGGGAATGCAGAGATGGTTTTCCTCCATGACGTCCAGGTAATCAGACAGGGTATCGGCCAACGATTTGCTGAAGAATTCGAAGGTCCACAAGGCTTCGTCGCTCAGCATTCCGCTGAATGTATATTTGTCTTTATGGTATACTCCTTTTTTCATGAAGCTCCTCCTTTTTCATTGTATCGGTGCAAGTGTATTATACCATAATTTGCAGAAAATGAATTGAGTCGAGGCCAAGAATATGATACCATTGGTACGTAGTAAAAAATGGAAAAAGGTCTTATCGGAGGGAATACCTATGGCAAAGCATAAAAAGATACAATTAAAGAAGCGCTCCGGCCCGGCAGCCCGCATCCACCGCGGCTTGTCCATGCCCGTCGGCCCGGGCAGCGACAGCAGTACGCTGAGCTTCCGCAGCCTGGCGGAGCTGAAGGCGAAGTATTTCGTCTTCACAGGCCGCCTGCCGCGCCGTTCCTTTATCATGAGGACGCTGGTCCTCATGTTTGCCCAGCTCATGTTTTCGGCTATTTTGTACAGCCGCTTCGCCGAAGCCGTGCTGATCAACCGCATGGATTACGCCGCTGTGTTCGGCATCATCTTCGTGCTGCTTTCTATACCGGTCATCTGGTCGCAGCTGTCCTTAGGTGTCCGCCGCTGTCACGACATGAACAAGCAGGGAGCTTTGTTTATCATTCCCTTTGCCTGTTATCTGGCCAGCTATGTCCTGCCGATTGCCGGTATGGATACGGCGGCGACGGCGGCCCAGTCGATCATGGCCGTATCCTATTTGGGCTTTTTTACCGTGAAGGGGACGTCCGGCGACAACGCCTACGGACCGGAACGGGCTCGTTAGGGGGATGAGACAATGACTTTGGATCATGGAATCGCAGGCGATACGTATATCGTGGAAGCCCTGCATCTGCCGCAGAACATGGAACGGCGCCTTCAGGCGCTGGGAATGATCAAGGGAACGAAGGTGTCGGTTCTCAACAATAAAAACGCCGGCACGATGATCATCCAGATGCGCAGTACGCGGCTGGCCCTCGGCAAGGGGATTTCATCACATATTGAAGTAAGGAGTTGAATCGTATGAAAGCGGAAGTGCAAGGACAAACGGATCCGCTTCGTACCGTGAGCAGTATGGAACAGAAACCGTCAGAAATGACCGTCGCCTTTATCGGCAATCCGAATTGCGGAAAGACGACGTTGTTTAACGCCTATACGGGAGCTAATTTGAAAGTGGCGAACTGGCCTGGCGTTACTGTAGAAAAAGTAGAGGGGGCCATCGATTCCCACGGCGTCCATATCCATCTGGTCGACTTGCCGGGGACGTACAGCCTGACGTCTTATACGATGGAAGAGCAGGTTTCCCGTAATTTTATTTTAAGCGATCAGGTCGACGTCATCGTCGACGTCGTAGACGCGTCGGCGCTGGAGCGGAATCTGTATCTGACGCTGCAGCTTCTGGAGTTAGGCAAGCCCGTCGTCGTCGCCCTGAACATGATGGATATCGTAGAAAAGCGGGGAATGGAAATCGACCTGCACCGCCTGCCGGAAATGCTGGGCGTACCGGTCATCCCCGTGTCGGCCCTGAAGCGGCGAGGCCTGAGCGTGCTGCTGCACGCAGCGGTCCACCATCGCGGCCATGTGCGGCCGGACAGGCTGATCCACAACCATTCCGATGAGACGAAGCACCGCCACAACCATCACGACGAATTTGCCATGGTGTACAGCGACGCCCTGGAGGACAAAATCGACGCGGTGCGAAGCATGCTGCACGAACGGTATCCTGATATTTACAACCATCGCTGGCATGCCTTGAAGCTGCTGGAAATGGACCCGGAAGTGACGAAGAATTTTCCCGTCGATGATCCGGCCCATGTCATAGACCGCAGCTATGAAACGGACATCATCAACGAAAAATATAATTTTATAGAGGAAATCATACAGGAAGTCGTCGTCAACCGGGCGGCCCGGGCGGCGGCGACGGACTATGCCGACAAGATACTGACGAGCAACTGGCTCAGTATCCCCGTGTTCCTCTGCATCATGGCCGTCGTCTTCTTCCTGACTTTCTTCATCGGCGATATGCTGAAGGAGTATTTTGAAGAAGCGATAGACTTCTTGTCGCAGGGCGCAGGGGCTATTCTGGCTGCGGCCGGAGCGGGCGACATGGTCGTCTCCCTGGTGTGCGACGGCATCATTGCCGGCGTCGGCGGCATCTTGACGTTTTTGCCGAATATTTGTATTTTGTTCTTTGCCCTGGCCCTTTTGGAAGACAGCGGCTACATGTCCCGCGTAGCCTATATTATGAACGATATTATGAATAAGATGGGCCTGTCGGGACGGGCCTTTATTCCGATGATACTGGGCTTTGGCTGCAGCGTGCCGGCTATCATGGCTTCCAGAGCTCTGGAAAATAAGGAAGACCGGTATCGGACAATGCTGGTTACGCCGTTCATGTCGTGCAGCGCCAGACTGCCTATCTATATTTTATTTTCCGGCATGTTTTTTCCGAACCATGCCATGCTGGCGGCCTATTCCATGTACATCATCGGCATCGTCGTCGCCCTGGTATCGCTGCTGGCGATCAATGTGATACGCAAAGACACGTCGGACAACGCGCTGCTCATCGAGCTGCCCGAATACAAGCGGCCCAGCAGCCGGACCGTGGCGATTTACGTATGGGAAAAGGTAAAGGATTACCTCAGCCGAGCCGGTACGATTATCTTCGCCGCGTCTATTATCATGTGGTTTATTTTAAACTTTGGCCCGAGCGGATACGGCGATATGGCCAACAGCTTCGGCGCGCTGATCGGCCGGGGCCTGACGCCCTTTTTTGCGCCTATCGGGCTGGGATATTGGCAGATTACGGTGGCTCTTATCGCCGGAATTTCGGCGAAGGAAGTCGTCGTATCGAGCTTTGCCGTATTATTTGACGGCCTGAATATCAACTCGACGGCCGCCCTGGCCGCCTTGGCGGCGACGCTGGGACAGAGCGGGTTTACAGCCCTCAACGGCTACTGCATGATGCTGTTTTCCCTGCTGTACGTTCCCTGCGCGGCTACGATCGCCACGATACATGCGGAATCGCAGAGCTGGAAATGGACGGCTTTTTCCGTGGCCTTTCAGATTTTTGTCGCCTGGATTATTACCTTCGCCGTATATCAGATCGGCAGCCTGGTCGGTTAGGTTTACTTTTTGCCGTGCGTTGCAGTTTTACAATTCTGGCGAAACACTGTATAATATTCGGGAATATATTTTTATTGAGGAGATAGGTCATGAGCATACCTATGATAAAGCTGGACCATATGAGTCATGCGTATCAAGATGAAGAAGGCAAGACGGTTTACGCCGTAAAAGATATATCCTTGACGATTGAGCCGGGAGAATTTGTCGCCGTCATCGGCACGAACGGCTCGGGCAAGTCGACGCTGGCAAAGCACTTCAACGTGCTGCTGACGCCGACGGACGGCGCGTGCGAAGTATGCGGGCTGCGGACGGACGACCCCGACAATGTGTGGGATATACGGCAGGAGGTAGGCATGGTTTTCCAAAATCCGGACAACCAGATCGTTGCCGCCGTCGTAGAAGAGGACGTAGCTTTCGGCCCGGAAAATCTGGGCGTGCCGTCGGAGGAAATCAAGCAGCGCGTCAGCGACGCTCTGA
Organism: Megasphaera sp. ASD88; assembly: GCF_002287425.1. Lineage (NCBI taxonomy): Bacteria > Bacillati > Bacillota > Negativicutes > Veillonellales > Veillonellaceae > Megasphaera > Megasphaera sp. ASD88. Next base: position 122,496 of record NZ_NQXW01000003.1, read on the forward strand.
AACGGGTCAATATGACGATTTACGCTAAACACGGCCCCCATCTTTTGAGCGGCGGGCAGAAGCAGCGCATAGCCATTGCCGGTATTTTGGCGATGCAGTCCCACTGCATCGTGCTGGACGAACCGACGGCGATGCTGGACCCCGTCGGCCGGCGCGAAGTCATGGAGACGATCCGCCAGCTCAACGCCGAAGGCATTACGGTCATTATTATTACGCACTTCATGGAAGAGGCGGTGCAGGCCGACCGGGTCGTCGTCGTCAATCAGGGCGAGGTCAAAATGGACGGCGCGCCGCGCAGCGTTTTCAGCCACGTCGACGAGCTGAAAGCCATGGGTCTCGACGTTCCCGTAGCGGCCGAAATCGCCGCGCGTCTGCGGGAAAAAGGAATTGACCTGCCCGGTGATATTATTACCAAAGAAGAACTAGGAGAAGCGTTATGTCGATTAAGTTAGATCAGGTGACCTATACCTACGGCGTAGGCTCGCCTTTTGAACGGACGGCGCTGCATGAAACGTCCGTAGAAATTCACGAAGGCGAATTCGTCGGCATCATCGGCCATACGGGGTCGGGCAAGTCGACCTTCGTCCAGCTGCTGAACGGGCTGATTCATCCGACGAGGGGCGTCGTGACTGTAGACGGTACGGATATTTCGAAAAAGACGAAGGAAGTCATGGCTATCCGCCATAAAGTAGGCATGGTGTTTCAGTATCCGGAATATCAGTTGTTTGAAGAAACGATTGCCAAGGACATCGCCTTCGGGCCGCGGAATTTTGGCCTGAGCGAAGACGAAATCGAAGAGCGGGTACGGGAAGCGATGGAATTCGTCGGCCTCGATTACGACACCTATGCCGACCGCTCTCCCTTCCGGCTGAGCGGGGGACAAATGCGGCGCGTCGCCATTGCCGGCGTTATCGCCATCCATCCGAAGTACCTCATTCTCGACGAACCGTCCGCCGGGCTGGATCCTGTCGGCCGCCGGGAAATCTTTTCTGAAATACAGCGCTGGCATAAGGAAAAAAATATTACTGTCATTTTAGTATCTCATAATATGGAAGATATTTCCCAGATGGCAACGCGGCTGCTCGTCTTGTCGCACGGCAATATCGTCCTCGACGGCGAACCTCTCGATATCTTTTCCCATCGGCAGCAGACCCTTCATGACGCCGGTGTGTCCGTGCCGCCCGTTACGGAAGTACTGCAGTATTTGCAGTCCAAAGGCTTCGATATCAGCGACAGGGTTCACAGCGTCGACGAAGGAGTCGCCGCCGTATACGACTGCATAAGGAGGATGAACCATGCTCACTGATATTACGCTGGGCCAGTATTTTCCCGGCACGTCCTTCCTGCATAAGCTGGACCCGCGGGCTAAAATCCTGGGGACCCTCATTTTTATCGTCGCCATCTTTTTTGCCGACTCCCTGGCGTCGTACGGCGTCGTGACGGCCTTTGTCGTATTGAACTTCGCTATATCCCGCCTGCCGATTAAATTGATCGCCAAGTCGCTGAAGCCGCTGTGGATTATCATCCTCTTTACCATGAGCATCCACGTCTTTTCCACTCCGGGGGAAGTGCTCTGGCAGTACGGCATTCTTCATATTACGCGGGAAGGCGTGTATCAGGGCTGCCTGATGACGGCCCGCCTCGTCTACTTAATCGTCTTTTCTTCCCTTCTTACGTATACGACGTCGCCTATCGTCCTGACTGACGGCATCGAGCATTTGCTGAACCCTTTCAAGCGCGTCGGCGTGCCGGCCCATGAGCTGGCCATGATGATGACCATTGCCCTGCGCTTCATTCCGACGCTGCTGGAAGAAACGGACCGCATCATGAAAGCCCAGACGGCCCGCGGCGCCAATTTTACCAGCGGCAGCCTGTGGCAGCGGGGGAAGAACATGATCCCCCTGCTGGTGCCGCTGTTCGTCAGCGCCTTTCGCCGCGCCGAAGATCTGGCGACGGCGATGGAAGCGCGCTGCTATCGCGGCGGCGAAGGGCGGACGCGGATGAACGAGCTGGCCTATACGTACCGCGACGCCGTGGCGATGGCGGCCGTCCTCGTCGTCACCTTCGTATTGGCTGCGATGCGGTGGCTCCTATGAAAAAAAATATTCGCCTGATTATCGCATACGACGGCACGGATTTTCATGGATTTCAGCGACAAACCAACGCTGCGTCCATACAATTATGCGTCGAGCAGGCCTTGTCGGCAATTTTCCAGTCGCCCATTACGATTTACGGCGCAGCCCGTACCGATGCCGGCGTCCATGCCCGCGGGCAGGTCGTCAACTTTTACGGCGAAGGGACGATTCCGACCGAGAAGATTCCCTATGCCATGAAAGGGTATTTGCCCCGGGAAATCGCCGTGCTGTCGGCAGAGGAAATGCCCGATGCCTTCAGCGTACGTCACGACAATAAGGGAAAGCATTACTGCTATTCTATCGTGAACCGCCTCATGCACGACCCCTTTCAGCTGCGGTACTCCTGGTTTATCCGCAAACCCCTGGATCGGCAGGCGATGAAGGCCGGCGCAGAGATCTTGTTGGGAACCCATGATTTTTCTGCCTTTGAAGGGCAGAATACGACGCCGATGAATCCCGTTAAAACGATGTACGCCATCGACCTGGAAGAGCAGGGGCATTTGCTGCGCATCCACGTCGTAGGCGACGGATTTTTGTATCATATGGTGCGAAACATCGCCGGCGGCCTCGTCGATTTAGGCCTCCACCGGCTGACGCCTGACGAGTTCCGGCGCATCCTGGAAGGAAAGGACCGGACGAAGCTGGGCGCGACGGCTCCGGCTCAAGGCCTTTGCCTAGAAGAGGTGTTTTACAGCGAGGAACGGCTGCAGTCCGTGCTGACACAGTTAAAAGCGCAGCGTATATAACCTATGTCCGCAATTAACAGTCGGACATAGGTTTTCAACATATAACAGAGAGGAGAGAGGCTGGCGGATATGGCACAGCATATTGAAATCATTGAACCCGACGCGCGGGGACGGATTCGCAAGATAGGCTTTGTTCACTTCATGTCTATTTCTACCTTTGCCGCGTCAATGGGGTACTGCGGCATGTGCTTCGGTTGGCGCATGGCTCATCAGCTGTGGGGCGCGCCGGCCTGGATCGGAGAATTTTTCGGCGCCTGCGCTTTGGTGCTCTACGTGCTGATTTTCATCCGATATTTTCATAAACTGCGCGTCGATGCGGCGGCAGTCCGGGCGGAATGGAACAGCCCGACGAAGGTAAATTTTTTTGGCACGTTCAACGTTTCGACTGTATTGCTGGCGGCTGTGCTGGCACCGTATCATCATGGACTTGCCAGCTTTTTTTGGTATGCCGGATTGTTCATCATCATGGTGTTCAGCTGGATTTTGCTGAAACACTGGCTGTATGACCGTCAGAGCGTCGATTCGGTTACGCCGGCGTGGCTTTTGGCCGTGCTGGGACCGATTACGATTCCCATTGCCGGCAATATCCTGCAGAATCCGGGCTATCATGATATTTCTGTATTCTGCGTGGCTATAGGCTTAGTGACAGGAATTCCCGTTATCGCTCTTTTATTTGCCCACAGCGTGTTTGGCAAGACATTGTCTGATGCGGCTCAGCCGAGCCTTATGATACTCATGGCGCCCTTTGGCATGGGGTATATTACCTATTCCCAGACTTTTAGCCCCGATAATTTTACTGCTTTGTTCATTAATGCGGGCATTTTCATTTTTTTCCCTGTAGCGGCTAAGGTGCTGCACGTCATGCGGACATCACCCTTTCGCATGGGATGGTGGGCCAGCAGCTTCCCTACGATGGCCTTCGCTAACGGCCTTCTTCACTACAGCGTAGACCATCCGGCTTTATGGACGCAAGCATTGGCAATCTTTCTACTGCTGTTTGGCACGACATTGATATTGTATTTGTCTTTTAAGACGCTTTGGGCGGCCGTACATAAGACCTTATGGAAGCTGTATTAAGTTCATAGAAGGAATAACTCGGCAGGAGATATGTTTTCCTGTCGAGTTTTTTGTCGATGCGATGCAGGAGGATGTGCTGAATATAATTGATTTTATTTTGCCTGTCAAAAGAAAAAGGCCTGGGAGCAATTTAAAGTATATAAGCTTTTTACCTTACTTTGTGTATATTGTAAACACATAATATGGTATAATATATAATGTGAAGAGGAACTCCTTTAGGTTTGTATACAGGGGGTGTCGGATATGTTGACGAACGTGTTGAGGAAGATTACGAAACGGCAGCCTTTGACAGCGCGGGAATGCATGTACGTCATGGACAGCATGATGAACGGGACGATTTCTGACGTACAGGTCGGCGCTGTCCTGGCTGCGCTGGCGACAAAGGGCGCGTCGGAGGCGGAATTGACGGCCTTTGCCGAAGCGATGCGGGCTCACAGCCTGCGAGTGGAATGCCGGCCCGATTTATTTGATATCGTCGGCACCGGCGGCGATCGGGCCAAGACGTTCAACATATCGACGACTTCCGCTATCGTCGTCGCTGCCGGCGGCGTCCGGGTGGCCAAGCACGGCAACCGGGCGAAGAAGTCCCGGAGCGGCTCGGCCGATATGCTGGAAGCCTTGGGAGTCAATATTTTTCTTAGCCCGGCCAGCTGTCTGGAAATGCTGAAGCAGATTGGGATTTGTTATTTTTACACGCGGTATTACTACTATATGATGAAGCGCATCGACAAGGTACGGGAGCAGCTCGGCGTTCAGACGATTTTCGACGTGCTGCGGCCCCTCATCAATCCGGCCCGGGCCAGCCGCGAGATTTTGGGCGTCAATACGCCGGACCTGGTAGAGCCGATGGCCCGCGTATTGTCACGATTGGGCGTGGAACACGGCATGGTCGTCTACGGACGGGACGGATCTGATGAAATTTCCGCCGCCGGCCGCACGCTGATTTGCGAATTTTCCGGCCAGGATTTCCGCACCTATGAAATTTGGCCGGAACAATTTGCCTTGCCGTCGTGCGAACGGTACGAACTGCGCGGCGGGACGCCGAAGGAAAACGCGGCGATTGCCCGGCGCGTCCTGCGGGGCGAAAAGGGCGCCTGCCGGACGGCGGTTCTCCTCAACGCCGGCGCGGGGCTGTACGTAGGCGGCAGCGCCTTGACCTTGGAAGCCGGCGTAAAGCGGGCGGCTCAGCTCATCGACAGCGGACTGGCGATGGAAAAGTTGGAAGATTTTATCATGATGAGTCAAAATATGGGAAAAGTGGAAAAAGTCAAGATTACATCGTGCCAAGATGACGAAGATTATGATATAATAAAAGGTACGCTGATTTAAATTTTTATATGAGGATAATATTTGTATGACAGATAAAGCATTAGGATGGACTCTCCGCATCGGCGGGGTGGCAGGAGTCGTCCTCATTTTATGGCTTATCCAAGTTATGCTGCCGGACTTTTATTCCACGATGTGGTGGCTGATGATACGCGGCGACCTGGATGGCCTGACGGATTATATCGCGTCGTTTGGCTACGCGGCTATCGGCGTAAGCGTGTTTATGATTGCTTTCGTCAACGCCATCGGTATTCCCTCTATCCCCTTTTTGACGGTCAACGGCATCATATTTGGTCTGGTTCCGGGGATTTTGATTTCCTGGGTCGGAGAAGTCATCGGCATCGAAATCAGCTTTCGCCTGACGAGGACGCTGCTGCGCAATCAGGCTAAAAAGGTCATTTGCCGGAGCAATATGCTGGAAAAGCTCGATTCCTACAGCTGTATCCGGACGATTATGGTCGGCCGGGCGATTCCCTATTCGCCTAATGTGGTCGTCACGGCCTTCAGCGCCTTGAGCCATATTTCGTACAGGGATCACTTTATCGCCAATGCCCTCGGCAAAATTCCTGCCGTCGTCGTAGAGGTATGGCTGGGCCATGATTTGCTGCGCATACAGGAGCATTGGGGTCGTCTGCTGATTCTTCTCGTAGCCGTAGCGGCCGTATATGGGTTTATCTGGTGGCAGAAAAAGCATCGCCGCAGCAGGTGAGTCCGGAACGTAAGTGAAAAATGAATATGTGATGAAATCGAAAACGGTATGCAGTACGTCGGTGCATACCGTTTTCTGCATATCTGGCTAAATCAGCATATTGTCTTATCAATAGCGCATAGCAAAGGCGTGTACACGGAGCCTTCTTTTTAGTATAATGAGAACAAAGAATCATTATTTATAATTAAAAAGAGGTGATGTCAGTGCATGCATATCATTTGCTGGAAATTTTAGCCATCGGATTTGGATTGGCTTTGCTTTTTGGATATATAGCACGAAGAATCGGGTTGTCGCCTATCGTAGGCTATTTAGCGGCGGGCTTTTTGATCGGCCCGAACATGCCGGGATTTGTCGCCGACCAGGATCTTACCAATAATTTAGCCGAAGTCGGTATTATTTTGCTTATGTTCGGCGTGGGACTGCATTTCCATATGGACGATTTGCTGAAGGTGAAAGGCGTGGCCATTCCCGGCGCGATTCTGCAAAGTCTGTCGGCTACCCTGTGCGGCATCGCGGCGGCCATGGCCTTAGGCTACTCCTTTGTGGAAGGATTGTTTCTCGGCCTCGGGTTATCCGTAGCCAGTACGGTCGTCTTGCTGCGCGTTTTGACTGACAGCGGCAAGCTGCCGACGATACACGGTACCGTTGCCGTCGGATGGCTGGTCGTAGAAGATATTTTTACCGTGCTCATGCTGGTGCTGCTGCCGGCAGTCGGCCCGTCGCTGGCGTCGGGCGCAGGCATTTCCCTGACGATGCTGATATGGGCAGTCGCCCTGGCCGTTATCAAACTGGCAATGCTGTGGGGCTTGGTCATCGTCATCGGCGGACGCTGTATGCCGTGGATGCTGAAACAGGTGGTGCAGACTCGTTCGCAGGAGTTGTTTACCCTGACGGTACTGGCCGTAGCCTTTCTCACGGCCGTAGGCGCAGCCTATATTTTTAACGCTTCCTTTGCCTTGGGGGCCTTTTTGGGAGGCATGGTTGTCGGAAAGAGCCATGTGAGCCATCAGGCCGGCGCGGAGCTGATTCCCTTGCGCGACGCTTTTGCCATTTTGTTTTTCCTTTCTGTCGGCATGTTGTTCGATCCGCAGTTTCTTATTGAACGGCCTGTCGTCGTTATCGTTTCCTTGCTCATCGTCGTCCTGATCAAGCCGTTGGTGACCGTCATAGTCGTTGCCGTCTTGGGCTACTCTCCGACGACTGCCTTTACCGTCGCGGCCAGCCTGGCTCAGGTCGGTGAATTTTCTTTCATCTTGGCTCAGACGGGGTATTCGCTGCAGCTGATTTCCCGGGATATTTTCAGCGTCCTCATCGTCTGCGCCATGATTTCTATCGCCGCCAATCCATTTTTTATGGGCCGCATGACCGAGGCCGAGGCATGGGCCAGGAAGCAGCCGAAGCTTTGGCGCTGGCTTACGTTCCGCATGGAATCTAAAGCGGCTTCGCTGGGCAGCGTATATGCAGAGCGAGTTCGCAGCGAAAAGACGGAACGGCCCAGGGCGATTATCGCCGGATATGGTCCTACGGGGCGGCGGGCTGCGGCCTTGTTGGAACGGCGCGGCATGGAGCCCGTCGTCGTCGATATGAATCTTAAAACCGTTTCCCTGTTGAATGAACAGGGAAAGCTGGCTATGTACGGCGACGTGTCACGGGAAGAGGTCTTGAAGGCCGCCGGCGCGGAGCAGGCCGACTGCTTTATCATCACGATTCCCGACGTAGCAGGGGCTGCGGCAGCGGCTATGGCGGCGCGAAACTGCAGCGCGACCATAAAAATCTTTGCCCGTTCGCGCTTTTTAAACGACGAGGCCTTGCTGAAGCAGGCCGGCGCCGACAGCATTTTATTTGAGGAAGATGCCGTGGCTCATGAATTGTCCCATACGATTGAATTGTATTTGATTGATAGAAAAGCGAAATAAAGACCGCTGTACTGGCAGCAAAACAGCGCGCAGGAGAAGGGGAATCCTGCGCGCTGTTTCATACGGTATGTGCGGTTATGGCCTATTCTTTTAAATCCTTTTTCAAATTTTTGTAGAATCTGTCGACGATGCGCTTATACACGCCGTATAGATCCTGCGATGAGCCGCGTGTGCGGTTATCTTCGCTCATCGACACGGCTTTTCCCGTTTTTACGTCGTATACGATAAATTGAACGCCTACCGTTGCCAGGGGGACGTAGGTGTTCGGCACGTATACGGGATAACTGATGCGGCGGGAAAACCAGTGGGGCCGTCCTCGCCTGTCGTAGGCCACGTCGCGGATCATATACGATTCCCATTCCATATGGGCGGGTATCAATCCTGTTCCGACATAATAGGTCGTGACGGTTGCCTTGACGTAGAGGTCGGAATCGGCAGCTTCCAGCGGGATGGCGTCTGTTGGAGCCTGGGGCGGCTCTGCAGGCTCGGCTGCAATTGGCGCGGGAGCTGGCGGCGTCGGTTCGGTTTCAGATACTGCGGCAGGAGGCGAATCGGGAAGACCAGCTGCCGGATCGCTGGAGGAAACATGGTGCAGCTCGGCAGAACTGGCTTCTGTCTGCTTCGGCAGTTCTGCTGGTTCCGGCGGCGCTGCCAGGGGAGACGGCGGCACGGGCGGCGGAAGGGTCGGCATGACCACGGTCCAATCGTCCAGCTCTTTTGCTTGTTCGAAGAAATACTCCTTGAGCCGGCGGGCTTTCATCGTGCTGGAAATGGCGTCCGGCGGCGTTTGCAGTTCGTCGATGTAGATGCGGCGCACGTTGTGAAATTCATAGGCTGCATCGCTCCAATGTTCGTAATCTTCGGCCTGAACGGGGACGCACAGCAGGGCTAAGGCAATGGGGATGCATAGCGATGAGAGTAGTCGTTTCATGAAAACCGCCTCCTTCAGATAGATTTCGTTACAAATATTATACTATGAACCTATATAAAAAACGACCTGCATCAATTGATGCAGGTCGTCCAATTGCAAGGGAAATCTTATTTTGCAAAGTAACGGGCAAGCAAGCCGTCGAATACGCGGCCATGGCGAGCTTCGTCTTTTGCCATTTCATGAACCGTGTCATGGATAGCGTCGAGGTTGAGCTGTTTTGCCAACGTAGCCAATTCTTTTTTGCCAGCGCAAGCGCCCTGTTCTGCGGCAGCGCGGAGTTCGAGGTTGGTCTTCGTGTCGTCTGTTACGACTTCGCCAAGGAGTTCGGCAAATTTAGCTGCGTGTTCAGCTTCTTCAAATGCAATGCGTTTGTAAGCTTCGGCAACTTCCGGATAGCCCTGACGGTCAGCAACGCGGCTCATAGCGAGGTACATACCGACTTCGGAGCATTCGCCCGTGAAGTTGAGCTGCAAGCCTTCGATGATTCTTTCGTCTACGCCTTTAGCGACGCCGACTCTGTGTTCGTCAGCATATTCTTTTACGCCGGCAACCATTTCCGTGAATTTTTCTTTCGGAGCGCCGCACTGAGGACATTTTTCCGGAGCTTCCATACCTTCATATACATAACCGCAGATACCGCAAACAAATTTTTTCATGTTCATAACCTCCTGAAAATAGAATGAATTTAATATTAAATTGAAATTGAATATTAAATGCTATTAACAAATAAGAGTTATTTGTTATGCTGTTATTATAACAGACGGCAGAAGTAAAAGCAAGGTCTATTTTGTATATTTTTTGTTAATTTTTTATGAGAGAGGGAGAATGAGCTTGCGCAGATAAGGGCAAATTGTTGCTTTTTAAGCCTTATTTTTATATAATGATATATAAGTATTCTTATGTATCATATGCCGGGAAGGCTTTTCTACGAACAGTCATTATATGCGGCTGGGTACGACAAGGAGGAATGAAGCATGTGGAAGAAAAAAGTTTCCTGCCTGCTGGCGGTCATGGCTTTATGCGGCGCTATGACGGCCGGCGCAGCTGATTATACAATTTTGGAAAAAGCGGATAAAGTGGAAACGACTGTGTACGGCACGACGCAGACGGGCTCGCTCAACGAACGCGTGGCGGCTCTGGATAAGCTGCTGAACGGACAGTCCACCGTGTCGGGCAGCCTGCAGGAGAAAACCAATGCTTTGTATAAGGACGTATATGGAAATTCCGGATCGGACCTGTCGTTAGTAGCGGCAGTCAATCTCATGCAGTGGCAGTATTCCGGTCAGGTAACGGAGGAACCGATTTTGGTCCGTGTTGACGCCTTGGAAGAAGGCATCGACGGCAAGGTGATTACGGGCGCGTTGAAGGGCCGCGTGCAGTCCCTGCGCCAGGCCCTGCTGGGAGATACGAAATACGTATCGCAGTCGGTTACGATTCCTGCCGGAACGATTGTCAAAATGAAAAATTTAGAAGCCTTGAACTCCAAAACGGCTCAGGAAGGCGATACGGTGCATTTCGCCGTTAGTGAAGACGTCGTCGTAGGCGATGTCGTCGCCATTCCCCGCGGCATGGAAGCCGAAGGGACGATTACCAATGCCAGAAAATCGGGCATGTTTGGCAAAGACGGAAAGATCGAAATTACGTATCATACCGTGCGGGCCGCTGACAACACGCCGGTTCCGCTAATTATCGGCGAAAAGACAAAAGAAGAATACAAACGGACGGCCGGAGCCGTCGGCGCGTCGGCTGCCGGAGCTATTATCCTGGGGCCAGTCGGCCTGGTAGGCGGCTTATTTGTCCATGGCAATGACGTAGATATTCCCGTCGGTACGGAAATGCTTGCAGAAGCGAAGGATAATACCGAAGTGATGGGATTTAGAGCAGTAGGTACTCCCGACGACATGCGGACTGCCGATATGGCGGCCAGCGGCGTCGTCGTGCCGGCATATCCTGACGCAGAAACGACGGAGCCGACCCATGAAACGGGATATTACGGCGACGTGACGCCTGTGGAATTGGGCGGCGACAGCGAAGCAGAGGATCAAAACGATGAATCTGAAGAAGTCGTAGTAACGATTACTCCTTCAGACGAACAGGTGACAGGTGACGTACATGAATAAAACGTGGACAGCCTCTATTTTGGCTGCGCTCCTTCCGTTTTCCATATGGGCAGCAGACGGGAGCGGTGATGTTTCTAAGACGAGGCAGGATACGATGGCAGAAGTGGCCCGCATTGACGGACAGGACGGCGCGGAGGAGATTGTCCCCGTTGATCTCGATGCGGCGTCAGAAGCGTATGATATCGTCTTGCCGCAGCAGCCCGTCCATATGACGGCGGATTCTTTGGTAGTGCGAAGTGCAGACGGATATATTCAGGGCCGCGGCAACGTCGACCTGCGGCAGGGAATGGACGAGCTGCATACCAGCTATATTGAAGGCAGTACGAACAATCAGTTGTACCATACGCCGGGACCAGCCGTATACCTTACCAGTGAGAATGCCCTTTCCGGGACGGGCATCATTTATAACAGCAAAGACGGTGATGCCAGCATGGATACAATCGAAGGCTTTATCGGGCCGGGCACGTACATCCGCGGCACGGGGGCGGAAATGGTCGACGGCGTTGGCTACGTCAAGCATGGCTTGATTACGACGCCTCACGCCGTGGCAAAGACGCCGGACTACTATATTACCGGCGACGATATCCGCATTTATCCCGGAGAAAAATTTACGGCTGAAAATACGAAGCTATGGTTTAAGCACGTTTGCTTGCTGACCTACGGGCATTATGAAGGAAGACTGGACGAAGAAGATAACCGAAATTCGTGGTTGTTTACGTTATTGCCACGGCCGACATATAATAGCGACGATGGCTTCGGCGTGCGGGGCCATGCGAATATCCCCTTGAACCAAAGCGGCGATTTAGCTTTTAATATGCGCTATGCTTTGACTTCGAAGAATGGGTTTAAGCCTACGGCTAAAGTCGAAAAATATACGAAGTTTGGTACCTTTGCCTTTGGCTACGGTTCGGAAGAAAGCAGCGATAACGACGATAATATTTGGGCGACGAAGTGGCCAGAATTGGAATACTTCATGCCCCGCCTTTACTTAGGCGATACAGGTATCTATATCGATGGATCTGCCAGCTGGGGCCGCTGGTCGGAAGACGGGCAGGAAACGGGTTCCCATCGGGGCTTCCGCGCGGAGATTACCCATCGTCCCCTGCCGCTGTGGAAACGGGCTAATATTCGATTCTATTCAGGATACCGCAGGGACTGGTATTCTGTAAGGGATGCGGAACGTCGCGATCCGTACTGGGGCGTCGTGTTCAGCCAGAGCATCAACGACCGCTTGTGGACCAGCCTTTGGTATAAAAAGCACAACGTCAGCGGATTTACGCCGTATCGCTTTGATACGATAGATGATCCTCGGCAGAAAGGGTTTTCTGTCGGGTATATTTTGACGCCTCGCGATACGATTATTTTCTCTTTAGCTAAGAATTTAGACAGCGGGGATATTTCGGACCGCAACTATACCTGGGTGCGGGATCTCCATTCTTTCACAGCGATTATTACGTATAAAGATAGTAATAATGATGAAGATGATGAATGGGATATTTACGTGATACCCAAGGATTTCAGATTTTAGCAGATGTATAAACTGCGGCGGACAGAGCGTGACGCCGCAGTTCTTTTTTACGTATATTTTACAGAAAACCTATGAGGAAAACGATGCTTTGCATGTATAATATAAAGAATAGAATACCATTATATGCAGATTAGGATGTGAGAACATGGCGTTGATTTATTGTGTCGAAGATGATGAAAATATACGTGAACTCGTAGGGTACGCCTTGCGCAGCCAGGATTTTGAAGTAGAAACCTTTGCCGACGGCAAGGAATTCTGGAAGGCTGTGCAGCAGCGCGTACCGGCTCTGGTGCTGCTGGACATCATGCTTCCCGGAGAAAGCGGCACGGAAATATTGGATAAAATTCGAAAAGACACGCAGCTCCGAGCTCTTCCGGTCATCATGCTGACGGCAAAAACCAGCGAATACGACATCGTCCGCGGGCTGGACGGCGGCGCCGACGATTACGTCTGCAAGCCCTTCGGCATCGTCGAGCTGATATCCCGCATACGGTCCGTCCTGCGCCGCAGCAAGCCGCAGCGACGGGAAAGCAACATGTATTCTTTCGGCCCCGTATCCCTCGACGGCGAAAAGCACGTCGTCACTGTCAACGGCGAGCCGTGCCATTTGACGGTCAAGGAATTCGAACTGCTGCGGTATCTTTTGGTCAATATAGACATCGTGCTGAAGCGCGAACAGATCATGGAAGCCGTATGGGGATTTACGTATGAAGGAGAAAGCCGCACTATCGACATGCATATCAAGAGCTTGCGGCAAAAACTGGGCGACGGAGGGCACATTATCCGCACTGTACGCGGCGTCGGGTATGTGATTGGCGGAAACGTATGAGAAAGAAAATATACGTCAGCCTTCTTGCCATGGGGTTCGCCTGCATGGCCATTACCGTCCTGATTTCAGGATGGTTCTTTTGGCAGGCTGTGCAGCGCCAGGCCGCGGAAGAAATGCACGTCGTCATGAACGTCATTTCGAATACGATTCAAAAGAACGACGACATGGAAGCCTACCTGCAGGGAATTGCCGATGGATGCGAAGGCAGCCTGCGCATTACGTGGATCAATCCGGACGGAACTATTCGCTTTGAATCGAAGTATGACAAGTGGCAGATGGAAAATCATCTCGACCGGCCGGAAGTACAGGAGGCGCTAAACGAGGCCTACGGCACGGCTGTCCGCAAGTCCCATACCTTGTCGCGGGACTTATATTATATGGCGGAACAAATGCCGGACGGGACGATCCTGCGCCTCAGCATGGAACGGGAATCTATTTATTCCCATTTCTTGTCGCTGCTGCCGGTTGTGGCTCTGCTGCTCCTTTGCGCGGCCGTAGCCTGCATCAAGGCCTCCCGCATGCTGACGGCCAGCCTTTTGAATCCGCTGCGCCGCACCGTATTGCTCATGCGGCAAATTGGAGATCCCAACGGCATTTCCGTTCCCGCTTCGTACCATGTCGACGCTGAGCTGCGGCCGCTGGTAGATAAAATTATCGACCAGAGCCAGGCCCTGAACCAACTGATTCACAGCTTGGAACAGCAGCGCAACATCGTGCGTCTCATGATGGAAAATTTGCAGGAAGGCGTTATCTTGACAGACGATACGTACCGCATCCTGGGAATGAACCGCTGCGCCGGCGACATCCTGCAGAAAAAGGACGTCTCGTCCTTAGTCGGACAGCCGCTGGAGCCGTTTTTTGCAGAGGCGCCGTGGGATGAAATACACGGACATACCAATCTTCCCGACGTATTGGAGCGGAAAATCAGCAGAGACGCGTCGCTGTATTTATTGACGGTACAGTCGGTGTACCAGGATGAAGAATTTTACGGCGTGCTGTTTATCATTGATGATATTACCGAGCAGGAGCATCGGGAACAGCTGCGCCGCGAATTTACGTCCAACGTGTCCCATGAGCTCAAAACGCCGCTGACCTCTATCAGCGGGTTTGCCGAAGTGCTGTCGGCAGGCTTGTTTAAAAGCGACGCCGACGTCGTCCATTTCGGCTCGCTTATCCGCAAGGAGGCGAAGCGGCTGTTGGCCATGATTGAAGAAATCATGCACCTGACCCGCATCGAGGAAAATCGGGAAAAGGTTCATCGCGAACCGGTGTGCCTGCCGGAAATTATAAGGGATATCGTCGAATTTATGGAACCGATGCTGGTGGAAAAGAAAGTGACCGTTCACTGTACGCTGGAGCAGGCGACGGTACTGGGGGATAAGGGACTGCTGCGGGAAATGGCTATGAATCTCATCGACAATGCGGTCAAGTACAATCTTCCCGGCGGCCATGTATACGTGTCGGTGCGGAAGCGCGGAGACCATATCGACTTTGCCGTTAAGGATACGGGGATCGGCATTCCCGAAGACAAGCAGAAGCGCGTGTTCGAGCGCTTTTACCGGGCTGACACGAGCCGTTCCCGGAAGATAAGCGGCAGCGGACTGGGCCTGTCTATTGTCAAGCATATTGCTGAATACCATAACGGCACGATTACGCTCCGCAGCAAGGAAAATCACGGGACTGAAATCATCATTCATTTGCCGTCAGGCAATTCATAAGGAGAAATACATGAAACAATATACGTTTCCATATGGACGTGGAGTTCAAACCGTCGTATTGCCGGAAGACCATGTAGCGTACGAGCTGAAGGGAATTGGGGCGGCGCCTGTAGCGGACGTGACAAAGGCAGTGCAGAAGGCGCTGCGCAGGGTATATCCGAAGGACGCACTATCAGAACGCGTCGCGCCGTATGAAAAGGTCGTCATCGTCGTCAGCGACGGAACGAGGATGGTATATACGCCGCAGATGCTGGACGCCGTCATCGGCGAGCTCCATACCATCGGCGTGGCGGATGAACAGATTACGCTGCTCGTCGCCTTAGGGACGCACCGGCCGGCGACAAAGCGGGAGCTGACGGAAATATGCGGCTCTTGGGTAAACAGACTGCGCGTCGTGCAGCATGACTGCCGGGACAAAACGCAGCTGGCTTATGTCGGAACGACGCCGGAGGGGAATGCCGTATATCTGAATCGGCTGGCTGTAGAAGCCGATAAGGTCATCCTTACGGGGGGCATTTCGTTTCACGACATGGCCGGCTTCAGCGGCGGGCGAAAGGCTGTTCTGCCCGGCTTGGCCGGATACGATACGATTATGCGGAACCACGCCCTGGCCTTGAACGCGGAAGATATAGGCGGGCGGAACCGATGCTGCGACGCAGCACGGCTGGAAGGCAATCCCATGCACGAAGACATGGTGGAAGGGACGTTGTTTATTGAGCCTGATTTTATGGTCAATACGGTGCTGGGCGCTGACGGCGCAGTCATCGACGTCGTGGCAGGCCATTGGCTGACGGACTGGCAGGATGGATGCCGGCTGCTGCTGGCCGCCGACAGCGTTGCAATTCCTCAAAAGGCGGACGTGACGATTGCTTCGGCCGGAGGATATCCGAAGGATATCAATTTCTATCAGGCCACGAAGGCCCATATGAACGCCGTCTTTGCGACGAAGCCGGGAGGCATTATGATTTTAGTCATGGAATGCCCCGACATAAGCGAACCGCCGGAATTTGCCAAAGCTTTTGGCCGGCGTGATACATCTGCAGCTGAGCAGGATCTGCGGCAGCACTTCACCATTGGCGCATTTTCCGCCTATAAGACGCAGGAAATCATCGAGTCCATGCGGGCAGTGTTCGTCGTCACGGAGAGAAAAAACTTTGACATCATGAAACAAAGCGGCCAAATTCCCGTCGAATCGCTGGAAGAAGCCTGGCAGGCGGCAAACGCCATATTGGCGGAAGAGGGAAAAGAGGACTACACCATAGCCCTCATGCCCTATGCCGCGTCGACGCTGCCAGTAATAAAGAAGACTAGAGAAGAAATAGAATACGATATTGAATGAAAGAGCGCCCTTTCGGGCGCTTTTTTACTGGCCAGAATTCTCTATTAGGTTGCCTGTTTTGCAAAAGATGTCTGCTTTTGTAAATTTTACAAAACTTTACATTGTCTACATTGTAACCTTACATACCTTTGTTAGGATAAGTACGTATCAAGCAAGAAGCACTCATAAACTTGTACTTGACAAAAGGAGAGGATCTTAATATGAAATTGAGAAAGTTAGTTCTTGCTGCATTAGCGGCAATGATGGTTGTCAGCGCAGCCGGCTGCGGCGGCGAACAGAAGAGCGAAAGCAGCTCGAATACGGCGGCTGTATCTGGCAGCATTACCGGCTCTGGTTCTTCTGCATTGCTTCCTTTGGTAAAAGATGCTGCGGAAAAGTTCAAAGCTAATAACAAAGACGTAACGATTACCTTAAACGCCGGCGGTTCCGGCACGGGCCTGAAACAGGTTTCCGACGGCTCCGTAGACATGGGCAACTCCGACGTACCGGCTGAAACGAAACTCGACAAAGCGAAAGCTGAAAAGCTCGTAGACCATAAAGTATGCGTTATGACTGTCGCTACCATCGTCAATAAAGACGTAGGCGTTAAGAACCTGACTCGTCAGCAGCTTCAGGATATCTTCACGGCTAAAGTTACAAACTGGAAAGATGTCGGCGGCCCGGACAAACCGATCGTCCTCGTAACTCGTCCGAAAACTTCCGGTACGCGAGCTCTCTTTAAACAGTACGCGATCAACGGTGCAGAAGAAGCAGACAACAAATCTCTCGAAACGGATAACTCCGGTATTCTTATCCAGAGCGTAGCGCAGAACCCCGGTGCTATTGGCTACGTAGCTCTTCCTTACCTCATTAACGACAAGAGCGTAGATGTTCTGTCCATCGACGGCGTAGAACCGACGCTGGAAAATACATACAGCGGTAAATATGCCGTATGGGGCTACGAACACATCTACACGAGCAAAGAACCGAAAGCTGCCGTTAAAGCCTTCCTTGAATACATTATGGGCGACGAATACGGCAAGCGCATTGAAGAACTTGGCTACGGCGTAAGCTCCAAGATGCAGACAAAAGAAGTTCACTAATCACACGGAGGGAATGTAATGAATGCAATCGAAGCGGCGGTCTCTAGAGCCCACCGAAGCGAGAAAGCAGCCCGGACCTTCATTACAGTATGCGGCATCGGTATGGCACTGGTGCCGTTTCTCATTGGGGCCTTTCTCTTTATAAAGGGTACAGATACCTTTTTCCTGTTTGGACATGGCGTCGGCGAGTTCTTATTCTCCGGCGAATGGAATCCGAGCGATACGGCAGAAGGCGGCGGCCAGGTCGGCGCGGCCAAGTTCCTGGCCGGCTCCCTCGTGACCTGTTTGTTGGCGCTGATTATTACCCTGCCTTTAAGTATTTCGTCGGCGATCTTCATGACGGAAATTGCGTCTCCCCGGACGCGCCGCCTTATTCAGCCGGCTATTGAATTGTTTACGGGGATTCCTTCCGTTGTCTACGGCTTCGTAGGCATGACGGTACTGATTCCCTTCCTGCGCAGCATTTTCCCCATGCCCTTTGGTTTTTCTGTATTGGCGGCAGGCATTGTGCTGGCCATCATGATTTTTCCTACGATTACGACCATGGCAGCCGACGCAATGGCGGCAGTGCCGAAATCATGGCGTGAAGCTTCGTACGGCTTGGGCGCTACGCGTTGGGAAACTATTGCTCATGTAGTGCTTCCAGCAGCCAAGGGCGGCATTTTTACTGGCATTATCCTCGGTCTGGCCCGTGCTCTCGGCGAAGCGTTAGCTGTTGCGATGGTTATCGGCCAGATGAAGGTCTTTCCGACGTCGCTATTCCTGCCGGCCAGCACCTTGACGACGGCTATTTCCGCTGATATGGGCGGGGCTATGGAAGGCGGCGAATACAGTGCGGCGCTGTGGACAATGGCTCTTATCCTGTTTCTCTTGTCCTTCCTGTTTATTTTCCTGATTCATCAGCTCAATGCAGCTTCCAGCTTAAAAGGAGGCAAATAATATATGACTAGTGTACAGTCCAAAAAGAAAATGGACAATATCATGACCAGCCTGTTTCTGTGCGGCGCCGGATTTGCCGTCGTACTGCTCGTGGCCTTCGTTGGGTTTGTTATTGTCGAAGGCTTCAGCGGCATGACGCCGGAAATGCTGTCCTTTACGGGAAGCGGCATGGGCAACATGTTCTTTAATACATTATATCTGGTATTCCTGGCGCTGATTGCCAGTACCATTACGGGTATTCCCGCTGGGATTTACCTGGCTGAATATGCAAAAAAAGGCCGCATTACCCACTGGGTTCGAATGGCTGTTGAAACCTTAGCTTCGCTGCCATCTATTGTCGTCGGCTTGTTCGGTTATCTAGTATTTATCGTTATGACTGGTTCGCAGTGGAATCTATTCGCCGGCTCTCTGGCCGTATCGATCTTGACGCTGCCTCTGGTCACGTCTGTAACGGAAGACGCACTGCGCAATCTTCCTGACAGCTATCGTCAGGGCAGTCTCGGCTTAGGCGCATCCCACTGGCAGACGATCTGGCGCGTACTGCTGCCGGCTTGTTTTCCCCGCATCATGACTGGTCTTATCATGGCCGCCGGCCGCGGATTCGGCGAAGCCGCCGCGCTGATGTTTACTGCCGGTATGTCGACGGATATTAACTGGTCCAACTGGGACATTACGTCTACGTCTTGTCCGCTGAATCCCTTCCGCCCCGGTGAAACCCTGGCTCTGCATATCTGGGCTCTTCGGACGGAAGCGCTGCATGCCGACGCTGCGCAGCAGGCTGCTACGTCTTCGGCTATCTTGATGATTCTCGTCGTATCGTTCAGCTTGGCTGCGCGGTATATGAGTTGGCGTATTGATAAGAAAATGGGAGGAAATAAATAATGGCAGAATTGACGACAACCTTGTCCGGCTATGGCGCAGCGCAGCAGAAAGAAGCTTCGCAGGATGTTGTAGCTACTCGTGAGTTGGAAAAAGAAAGCGCAAAATTGACGGAAGCAACCTTTGACGTAACGGGATTGGATTTATTCTATGACCAGACGCAGGCGCTGAAGGATATTTCCATGAAGATAAATAAAAACGAAATTACGGCCTTCATTGGGCCGTCGGGCTGCGGCAAATCGACGTTCCTTAAGACGCTGAACCGCATGAACGACTGGGTAGAAGGCTGCCGTATTACAGGCAAGGTTCTGTTTGAAGGCAAAGATATCTTTAAAGAAGTCGATCCCCTGGCTCTGCGATATCGCGTAGGCATGGTATTCCAGCAGCCGACGCCGTTCCCGAAGAGTGTCTTTGAAAACGTTGCCTATGGGCCGCGTATCCAGGGTATTTCTAATAAAAAAGAATTGGAAGAAATCGTTGAAAAAAGCCTGCGCGCCGCTGCTTGCTGGGACGAAATGAAGGACCGTCTCCATAAGAGCGCCTTAGGCTTGTCCGGCGGCCAGCAGCAGCGTCTGTGCATCGCCCGTACCCTGGCAGCCAATCCGTCGGTTATCCTCATGGACGAACCGACGTCGGCCCTGGACCCGATTTCTACGCAGAAGATCGAAGACCTGGCGCTGGAATTGAAGGAAAAATATACCATCGTCATCGTAACGCACAGCATGCAGCAGGCCCGTCGTATTTCCGACAAGACGGCCTTCTTCCTCCTGGGCGAGTTGATCGAATACAACAACACGGTCGACATGTTTACCAATCCGTCGAATCCGAAAACAGAAGAATACATCACGGGCCGCTTCGGCTAATAGGAGGTTAAGCATGTTACAAACATATGAAAATTCTATGAAGGTGCTGAACCAAGAGCTGTCTGCTCTGGGACTCAGCATCGAGGCCGCCATCGATAAGACCTGGAAGGTCTTGGAAACCTTTGACGTCGAATTGGCCGACGAAGTGTATAACGGCGACACGGAAATCGACGAAAAGGTACGGGAATGCATGCGCATGGACTTGACCATCAGCATGACCCAGAGTCCTGTAGCCGCCGATTGGCGCAGTCTCATGGCCACGCTGAAGATTTTGTCTGACTTGGAACGCATTGCCGATCACTGCGCGGATATTTGCCGGTACGTCCATTTGCTGGCCGATACGGGCCATCCCATCGCGCCGCCGCCGGGACTGCGGGAAATGTACGGCGTCATGTCGTCCATGGTCAGCGACGTCCTCGATTTCTACAAGGGCAAAGACAGCGCTCAGGCCGATCTGATGAAGGATAAGGACGACGTCGTCGACGTAGCCTTTACCCATCTGATGGAAGAAATTTCCGAACAGATGAACAAGGATTCCCAGAATTCCAAGCAGTACGTCACCTACGTGCTGATCGTCAAATATATTGAACGCATGGCCGACCATGCCAACAATATTGCCAACTGGGTTATTTACCGGGAAAAGAACGAAATCAATATTTAATCCATGTGCCCTTTCACCTGCCCGCACGTACGCGCGGCAGGTGATTTTTCATATGGGGCGAGCTCGACAGACGGGGAGAAGCATACTATAATAAACACCATAAGCGGTAATATAGGAGGAATTTATCAGCATGGGATTTTTTGACGCTTTGGTAAAATCAGATATAAACAGGACGCGCAGCGAAAAGATGTACGACGACGCGCTGAAATTGTTTAACTCGGCGCAGCTGCAGAACGAAACGCTGCCGCCGGAATTAAAAGCGGAAGTAGAAGGGGGCGAAGACTGCGACGTCCTTTCCCAGGGCAGCGGCCGGTTTGGCCACGATATGGGCAATCCCATACCCGTCAACGGCCCCTTCGGCGAAATGACCTACTTGTCGCGCCTCCGCCTGCGCAGCACCGGCTCGATGGTGTTTTTTCACAAGGTTGAAACGATCGGCCGCATCGACAAATTTGAGCTGGTCAACGTCAGCGGAAAGGTCGTCGACTACTTGTATCTGGACATGTATCATCCCCGGGCGTCGCGGCGCTATCCCGAAGGCTACACCCTGGAAAAAGAAGCCGTCTTTCCCCGCGGCGTCACGACGACTGTTCCCGATTTTCCCGCCGGCCTGTACAAGCTGATTAAAAAGGAGGCCAAGCAGCGCCTGGGCGTGGACGTAGCCGAAAAGGAAAGCGACCGCATCGATGTTGAACAGGCCCATGCTTCTATCCGGGAATTGCGGAAGCTATAAAGCTTTCTGGAATCCGGCTGCAGCTTCAAGAAAGGAGTGAAACGATGGAAAAGGCCTTTGCTTCTGTACGCATGGACGAGCATCATCCGAACTGGCAGATTGCCATCAGCCGTAAAGGCAGCCTGTATCGTCGGGAAGGAGATTTCCGCACGGAATTTGGCCGCGATTATACGCGTATTCTTCATTCGACGGCCTACAGCCGCCTCAAGCACAAGACCCAGGTGTTTTTTACGACGAAAAACGACCATATCTGCACGCGCATTGAGCACGTCAATCACGTCGCGTCCGTAAGCGGTACCATCGGCCGGTATTTGGGGCTGAATACGGAGCTCATCAGCGCCATTGCCAACGGCCACGACCTGGGCCACGCGCCTTTCGGCCATTTGGGAGAACGGGTATTGAGCCGCATCAGCCAGGCCGAGCTGGGAGAGACGTTTTGGCACGAACGGCAGGGCCTCCGCGTCGTCGACGATATGGAAACGCTGCTGGACCCAGCCGGGAAAATGAAAAACATGATGCTGACCTACGCTGTCCGCGACGGCATTATCAATCACTGCGGCGAAGTGCGGCAGACGGTGCTGCGCCCTCGGGAACATGTCGTCCCTCTGGAGTCGATTACCCGTCCTAACGAATATGAGCCCTATACCTGGGAAGGATGCGTCGTCAAAATTGCTGATAAAATCGCCTATCTGGGCAGAGATATTGAAGACGCCGTGCGCCTGCGCATCCTGACGGAAGACGGCAAGCCCCTGGCCGAGCTGAAGCAGCGGCTGAACGAGCAGCTTCACGCCCATCTCCAATCCCTGACCAATACGTCGATCATGTATCCCCTGATTACGGATATCTGCCGGGAAAGCACTCCGGAGAAGGGGCTGGTGCTTTCAGAGTCCCATCTGAAGCTCATGGACGACGTCATGAAGTTCAACTACGAGTACATTTACCGCAGCAAGCGTCTGGAAGTATACCATGCCTACGCCAGGCTGATTCTGGAATCGATTTACGGCATTTTGAAGGCGTGCTATGCCGGCGGCAATACGCTTCAGGAGCTGGAACGGCTGCGCCAGGACTATCCCACCTTAGGAAAACATTTTTTGGAGCGCATGAAGAAGTATTCCGATATTGGCCGGGCCGTAGCCAGCCGGGATAAATTCGGCAACGCCTTTGGAAACGCTGTGATGTACCGCATCGCCGACGATGAAAAAGACTACCGGCTGGCCTGCATCGATTATATCGCCGGCATGACCGATACCTACGCAGAAAAAATTTTCGACGAGCTTACGACATTTTAATGGAAATATGGTATAATGATACGGCAGATTTAGAAAATATGCCGGACATGAGATTCGGCAGGAACATCAGATATGCGCAGGAGGGGTTCAGACTCATGAGAGATTTACCGCAGGCCCATGAAATATGGCGTCATTTTAAAAATAATATGTACGAAATCATTACGATTGCAGAGCATACGGAAACAGGTGAAAAGTTCGTCATCTATAAAGCGCTGCAGGATACGATGAAGACCTACGCCCGTCCGCTGAAGGACTTCATGAGCGAAGTGGACAAGGCAAAGTATCCGAAGGCAGATCAGGATTTCCGCTTTGTTAAAGTAAAATAAAACGGCGTCTATACCGCCGTTCCGCATGAAATAAGCCGCAGGACAACGCTTCGACGCGCTGCCTGCGGCCTATTTTTTACTGTGTATGATGTGAAAGATATTAGCCCTTCGCTGCGATGCATTCGTTGAGATCGGCGATAAGAGCGTCTACATCGATGCCGTGGGCGCCGGCGCCCTGGCCAATCGTTTCAAAATGGGCGGCCATGCAGCCGACGCAGCCCAGACCGTATTGCTGGAATACTTCGAGAATCTGGGGGTATTTCTGAACCGCTTCGATGATGCCTGTATCTTTTGTAATTTCTGCCATGATACATCCTCCTTGGTATAGTCTTTTCCGTATGTTTTGAAAGAACTTCCGGATTGCATCCTATTATACCATACTTTTTCAGTTTTGTATTGCCTGTTTGCAGGAATTTCTGCGGCAGCCTATAGATTACCTTGCTGTGGGAAGGGGAGTCAAGGATATATGTAAAAAAAACATAGTAAAAATGATACGATTAAATACATAGAAATATAAAAGTGGAATAAATCGGTATGCTTATATCGAATGTGCGATAGATGAAAATGGGGGAAATATTTTGCTTTGCGAAAAGATTCAGAAAATAGTAAGATATTAAATGAAAAAGTTAAAAATATTAAGAGAACCTGGATAAACAAATGAGCGAAAGGAATAGCAAATTTTTTTGCTTGCAATAATTAAATAGTATGTTGCATTATTCGATACTTGCAATAATTAAATAGTATGTTGCATTATTCGATACATGCATTATAATAATAACAAAGGTTATTCTTTACACTACTAAAAGGAAAGGAGCGCAAAGTAATATTGTATGCTGAATGCCGTTGGAGTATGCGGCATTCGTAATGTTTTCTGTTTTTATGTATGAAAGGGTGAATTTGGATTATGATGGTATTTTTGGCAGTACTGCCGCTGTTATGGCTTATCGTTGCCTTGTCCATTTTAAAAGTACCGGCATGGAAAGCCTGCGGGGTTGCAGCAATTATTTCATTCATCGTCGCCGTCGTGCCCTTCGGTAAGGAAGCTGGCATCATGGCAACAGGCGCGCTGGAAGGCGTTGCCTTGGCTATCTGGCCTATTTTGTTAGTTATTACGTCGGCTATTTTCACGTATAACCTCGTCGTCCGCACCGGCGCTATGGAAACGATTAAGACGATGCTGACGTCTGTAAGCTCGGATATGCGTATCCTGTCCCTCCTCTTGGCTTGGGGCTTCGGCGCCTTCATGGAAGGCATGGCTGGTTTCGGTACGGCCGTTGCAATTCCGGCGGCTATGATGGTCGGCCTCGGCTTTCATCCGCTGAAATCTATCCTGGCCTGCCTGGTTGCGAACTCCGTTCCGACGACCTTCGGCTCTATCGCTATTCCGACGACGACCTTGGCGACGTTGACGCATCTTGATTCCGTCGGCCTGGGCCAGTTCATTGCAATTCAGCTCTTTATTCTTAATACATTAAGCCCGTTCTTCGTAGTTATGATCATGGGCGGCGGCCCGAAAGCCCTGAAAGGCGTATTCATGCCGACCCTGATTTCCGGCTTGGCCCTGTCCGTTCCGGAATTGCTCATCAACATGGCTATGGGTCCTGAACTGTCCGTTATCGTTCCGTCGGCTATTATCATGGGCTCCATCGTCGTCTGCGCGAAGATCTTCAAGACCGACGATCCGGAATACCGCGTCGAAGCTGAAGTTCGTCAGATTTCTTCCAGCGAAGGTATCAGCGCGACCATGCCGTTTATCTTGATCTTCGTGTTGTTAATCATTACGTCTAAGTTCTTCCCGTTCATCAACGGCCCGCTCAGCGCATTTAAGACGTCTGTTCAGATTTATGCCGGCCCCGGCGCTTCCCCCTATACCTTCGTATGGGTTGCTACGCCTGGCATCATGATCTTCCTCTCGGCATTCCTCGGCGGCGCGTATCAGAAGGCTAGCCTCGGCAAAATGCTCGGCGTTTTGGGGGATACCTTCAAAGGCCTGAAATTTACGTACGTTACGATTATCTGCGTCGTTATGACGGCTAAATTGATGACGTACAGCGGCATGACCGCTGAAATCGCCGGCGCTCTCGTCGCTGCGACGGGTTCCATGTATCCGGCCTTTGCTCCTCTCGTAGGCGCTCTCGGCGCATTCATCACCGGTTCCGGCACGAACGCCAACGTCCTCTTCGGGCCCCTGCAGACGGCGGCTGCCGCGCAGATGGTTCCCGGCGACACGGGCTTGGCTATGTGGCTCGCAGCTACGAACTCCGCAGGCGCAGGCATCGGCAAGATGTTCTCCCCGCAGAGTATCGCTATCGGCATCGGCGCTGTTGCTCCGGCCTTGGAAGCTTATATTTCTGAAAAGAAAGTGGAAAGCGGCGAAGCGGACAGCCTGCGTCAGAGCATTCAGGCCAACGTCATTATGCAGAGCATTGCGAAGTACTTCGTTATCTATATCGTAGTCGCTGGCCTCTGCGCTTACTTCGGCTTGAGCATGTTCGTTCACTAAGCATATACTTGAAATTAAAACAGGAATCTGCCTCGGCAGGTTCCTGTTTTTTTGATATCCGCTGCCTGTTTCTATTCCTCCTTATAATGAAGCTCGCTGCTTGCAGTTCCTGGAAGGCGAGAAACATATAATTGGCCAATGCTTTGTCTGTTGAAGACTGGCTGTTTAATTATTTTATGTGCTGCCGCTGCGGGGCGGCGGCGATGTCATAGGTTGTGTGTGTCATTGCGAGGATACGCCAAGACAGGGCTTTGAGGCGGCGCAGCGGCTGTCTTTTCCGTGATTTGCTGTCAAAATAACTTTGCAGAGGCAGGAGCTGTGTCCTGCCTTAGGTATGGGCTTTTCTTTTGCTGCCCGACAGGCGCGGCGAGGGATAAAAAATCGCTGCCTGCCGTAACGGACAGCAGACAGCGCATGTACCGGATTAATATTCCGGCGGCATATTTTTCTTGGTTCGCGGCATTTTCAGAGCGTCGCCCGGCGAATCGTGGTATTTTACGGACGGCCCTGTAAAGCCGCGGCCGACGACTTCCGAGGCGTCGCTGATGATCATGAAGGCTCCAGGGTCGATTTTGTTGACCAGTTCCTTGATCTTGGCGATTTCCGTCAGCTTGATGACGGCGTAGATAATGCGTTTATCCTGCATGGTATAAGCTCCCTGGCCGTACAGGTACGTCGCGCCGTGGCCGATGTAGCGCATGAGCAGGTTGGCGATTTCTTCCGCATGGTTGGAAATGATAAAGACCGATTTCCGCTGCTTCAGGCCGATGACGACCTTGTTGGTAATGAAGGCCGTAATATAGGTGCTGACGAAGGTGAGAACGGCCATTTCCAGGGAAAACATGTAGGCGGCGGCGACGAGGATGAGGGAGTTGATGACCATGACGACGTTGCCCATTTCCAGGGAATAGTATTTCTTTACGATGGCTCCGACGACGTCCAGGCCGCCGCTGTTGCCGTTGTATTTGTATAAAATGCCGAACCCCAGTCCTGATACCAGGCCGCCGGTGATGCTGGAAATCATCGGGTCCTTGACGATGTCCCACGTCGAAAGGAAGGCCGTCGCGTCGGCCAGCACGGAGAAGATAGCCGTGCCGACGATGCTGAGGATGGTATACTGCCGTCCCATGAATTTGTAGCAGGCAATCATAATCGGTATGTTGAGGGCGAAAATACCTACGCCGACAGGCAGGCCCACGGCGAAGTAAAACATGATGGCTACGCCGCCGATGCCGCTGCTGAGCAGGTGATGGGGGATGAAAAAGGCATTCATGCCGACGGTTACGATGAGACAGCCGATGAAGGAGGCAATGTAGGGAATTGCCAATTGTTTCAGCGATGTGTCCTGTGTTGTTTTCATGCTCTTTGCTCCTGTAAAAATGCAGAAAGAATTGTAAAATAAAGAAAAAAACGGTATAATTAAAAGTAACGCCGCTGCATCAGTATGTACAGTGGCAATGGATAACAATGGCCGTTTGCCGTTGTTGTCTCACATTATAACATAGGAATTTTTTAATTCAATATAGATTGCAGATTTTTCATTCGAAATGGAGAGCTGGGAATGATAGAAGAGATAGGCTGCGGAAAAATTAATTTGGCCCTGGCGATTACAGGCCGGCGGGACGACGGATACCACGATATCGACACGATATTTCAATCTATCGGCCTGCACGACGTAATCCGCTTGGAAGAGGCAGATGAATTTTTGCTGACCTGTTCGAATCCGGCGCTGGCCTGCGACGAGACAAATTTAGCGTATAAAGCTTACACGGCGCTGCTTCCGTACCGCTGCGGCCCGAAAGGCGTTCGCATTCACATTGAAAAGAACATTCCCGTCGCGGCGGGGCTGGCCGGCGGCAGCACGGACTGCGCGGCCGTGCTGCGAGGGCTCAATCGCTTGTGGCGGCTGGGCCTGACGGTAGAGGAACTGTGCCGCATCGGCGCTTCTATCGGTGCCGACGTCCCCTTTTGCGTCTGCGGCGGGACGATGCGGGGCAGGGGAATCGGTGAGGTATTGACGCCGCTGCCGCCGCTTCCGCCGCGGCCTGTCCTCATCGTTCATCCGCCGGTGCCAGTCTACACGGGGAAAGCCTATTCCTTATTCGACACGACGCCCCGGTTGCAGAGCATAGCCGTAGACGAGGCGGCAAAGGCCGTAGAAGCTGCCGATTTTGAAGGGCTGGAAGTCCATATGGGCAACACCTTTGAAGAATTGGTCATTCCCGACGTGCCGATGATAGAAACGTGCCGGGCTATGCTGCGCCGTCAGGGCCTGCGGCCTCTCATGGCCGGCAGCGGGCCTACCGTGTTTGCCCTGGTGCCGCCGTTGGCATCGGCTGACGACATATACAGGGCCGTTGCCGCAGAGGCGAAAGACCGGGGAATTGATGTATATATAAGTTCGTTAGTGGAAGGAAATGGCGAGCCATATGAAGAAAACGACGGGATATAAATTAGAGCCCATTCAGTTAGACGTATATAGACCGTTGCGCGATGTCGTCAGCGACGTGCTGCGCCAGGCCATTAAGGACGGCGTGCTGAAGCCTGGCGAGCGGTTGATGGAAATTCGCCTGGCCGAGGAGCTGGGCGTGAGCAGGACGCCGATCCGCGAAGCCATCCGCAAATTGGAGCAGGAAGGGTTTGTCGTCATGGTGCCGCGGCGCGGTACCTATGTGGCCGATATTTCGCTGAAGGATATTTCCCAGGTTTTTGAAATCCGCGGCGCTTTGGAAGAGCTGGCCGCCGGGCTGGCCGCCGAGCGCATTACGCCGGATGAGCTGGAGCGGCTGGAGCGGATATTGGTGGAAATCAACGAATACATGGCTCACGACGACTTTGATAAGATCGTCGACGCTGACGTCCGCTTTCATGACGTCCTGTATCAGGCCAGCCGGAATCAGCGCCTCGTCGACATCCTGCATAATCTGAGAGAGCAGATGCTCCGCTTCCGCTCCATATCCATGCATTACCCGGGCCGCCTGGCTGCTACGTGGGAAGAACACCGGCAGATGGTGGAAAACATAGCCAACCATAACAGCGCCATGGCCCGCAAGGTAGCAAAAAAGCATATGGAAAATTCGGAAAAAACCCTCCTCAAGGGCATCAGACAGGACGAAGAGTCGGCTCGTCAGATTCATGAATTGTTTCCTCATTCGTAACGGCCGAGGCCGGTAAAGAGGGCGATAGTATGTTGCATTCGTTTGTGCATTTTGTCAGCTTGGTTAGAAATAAAGAGAAAAATATGGACGAGTACGAACATTTTTTGTGCGTGCTGACCATCGTCTTATTCATACTGCTTCTGGTGCGCTCCTTAGTCGCGTTATACATGGGACGATGGAATTTATTTACAGATATATGAGGAAAGCTAGTTAATTATTGTTATATAAGGGGGATATGTGCATGAAAACTTTTTCGCTTCCCTGCGGCAAAGGGACACAAACCGTTTCGTTGGAAGAAAGCCATATGTTATACGACCTGCACGGCAACGACGTAACCGTCGCCGCCGATGAACAGGCCGCAGTACGCCAGGCCCTGCGCCAGCCTGTAGGCAGCGCGCCCCTGCGCGACGTCATCCAGGCCGGCGATACCGTGGCCATCATCGTCAGCGATATTACCCGCCTGGTCCATACGGATATCATGCTGCCGGTTATCGTAGAGGAATTGAACTCCATCGGCGTGAAGGACGAGCAGATCACCGTCATTACGGCCCAGGGCACCCATCGGGCCCATACGCCGGAAGAAGACGCCATCGTCTGCGGCCAGGAGATGGCGAAGCGCCTGCGCATCGTCAACCACGACTGCCGCAACGACGAGGCTTTGACCTGCATCGGCACGACGACCTATGGAAACGACGTATATATCAACGCCGAAGCGGTTAAGGCTGATAAGGTCATTTTGACCGGCTCCGTGTCTTTCCATCCCATGGCTGGATTCGGCGGCGGGCGAAAGGCCGTGCTGCCCGGCATTGCCGGATACGACACGATTATGCGCAATCACGCCATGGCCTTGACAGAAGACGTTGGCGGCGGCTGCAATCCCTTATGCGAAACGAGCTTGCTGGAACACAACCCCCTTCATGACGACATGCGTCAGGCGGCGGAAATGCTGAACCCGGCCTACCTGGTCAATACGGTGTTTACGGCCGACGGCGAGTTATACGAAGTCGTAGGCGGCCACTGGTACGAAGCGTGGAAAAAGGGATGCGACGATTTACTGCGCATTGCCAGCGTTCCGATTCAGGAGCTGTCGGACGTCACTATCGGTTCGGCCGGCGGATATCCTAAGGACATGAACCTGTATCAAAGCATGAAGGCCCATATGAACTCCGTCTTTGCGACGAAGCCCGGCGGCATTATGATTTTCACCTTAGATTGCCCGGACATTAAGGAACCGGCTATTTTTACCAATTGGTTTTTCCGCAGCAACATGGAAGAGTTTGAACGGGATTTGCGCGCTGATTTCTCGATTCCCGCCTTCGTGGCCTTTAAATCGCGGTGCATCATCAATTCCATGAAGCAGGTATATGTCGTTACCCGGCCGGAAAACTTTGATATTATCCGCCAGAGCGGCCAGATTCCGGCGGCGACGCTGGAAGAAGCCTGGACTATGGCGCAGGAAGAATTGAAGCGGGAAGGAAAGGACGACTATACGGTGACCGTTATGGGACACGCGTCGGCTACCTTCCCGGTACTGCAGAAATAAGACAGACGGGCTGACCCGAAGCGAACTGCTTCGGGTTATACGTTTTACTCATGATTTATGCATAAAAATCATGGTTAGGAATGATAAAACTGTATAGTCTTTTTCTGGGCAAGGCAAGACAAATGAAATGGCCTGTATTATAATAAGCGTATTCAACTGATTTGTTGCAGCTGCAGAAACGGAAGTTGCAGTATATCGTAAAAAAGGGGATGCAGTTAGTTATGAAACAATATAATCCGGTTACAGAAGAAGTCGTCAAGGCTCTTCAGGACGTCGTCGGGGAAAAATACGTCAAAACGGCGCCCGACGTATTAGATGTGTATAAATCTGACGAAAGCCTGGCGCCGTCGTATTGGCGCACGCCGGAAGTCGTCGTGCTGCCGGCCAATACGGAAGAAGTGGCTGAAATCGTCAAGATCGCTAATAAATACAACGTTCCCGTTACGCCGCGAAGCGCCGGCACCAGCGTCAGCTGCGGCGCCGTGCCGGTATACCATGGCATCGTCCTGCTGATGGAACGGATGAACCGCATTTTGGAAGTCAACGAAGAAGGCATGTACATGGTTGTCGAAGCGGGCGTGCGTACGATCGACATTCAAAATTTGGCTAAATCTAAAGGCCTGCTGTACGCCGGCGACCCGTGCAGCTCCGACAGCTGCCTCATCGGCGGCAACCTGGCTACCAACGCCGGCGGCAACAAAGCTGTGCGCTATGGTACGACCCGTCATCAGGTATACGCCATTGAAGTCGTCCTGCCGAACGGCAAGATCGCCAACCTCGGCGCGCCTTTGAAGAAATGCTCGACAGGCTTCTGCCTCGACCAGCTGGTCATCGGCTCGGAAGGCACGCTGGGCATTATTACGAAGGCGACGCTGAAGCTCGTCCCCCTGTGCCCGTACCGCCTCGACGTATTGGCCGTCTTTACCGATCTGGGCAAAGCTACGGCCCTGGTGCCGAACTTAATCAAGGCCGGCCTCAATCCGACGTCCGTCGAATTTATGGACAACAACTTCGTCCGCAGCGCCAGCGATTACAGCGACCTGCGCCTGCCTCATTATGAAGACGGTTATTACGATATCATTTCGATCGAAACGTTCAATGAAGACGAATTGGACGACAAGATGGAAAAATTGGCGGCCATTTGCGAAGCCTGCGGCGCAACGGACGTCGTAGAAGCCGACGACAGAGTGTGGACAGTCCGCCGCAACTGCCTGGAAAGCACCCGCGTGTTCTCCAAGGTCGCCACGTCGGAAGATTTGGTCGTACCGGTCACGAAGATTGCCGACTGCATCCAGTCCTTAGTCGAAGAAAGCAAGAAATACGACTTCCGCGTATTCTGCCTGGCTCATGCCGGCGACGGCAACCTCCATTTCCAAATCCTGAAATGCGATATGAGCGATGAAGAATGGGAAAAACAGCTGGAAGAATTCCGCGACGTCGCCTATAAATACGTATACGGCTTAGGCGGCCGCTTGTCCGGCGAACACGGCATCGGCTTTAAGCGCCTCGACTACATGGAAAAATACACCGATCCGGTAGAACTGGAACTCATGAAGTCTATCAAACGGGCTATCGACCCCAACTGGATTTTAAACCCCGGCAAGGTCATCAGCGCCGACTAATGTTCTGGAATAGATAAGCAACTGCGCAGTGCCCCAATAGGAAATCGTGAAGACATGATTTCCTATTGGGGCGTTTTTTTGTCATGTGAACGGTCCTTTCATGAATTTGGACATATATTTGACGGCATGAAGGGCAAAAATGCAGTCAATGGCCGAAAGGAATGGTATAATAATATATATGTGAGATAACGGTAATTTGTCGGATAGAGGAGCGTGACGATACACTTGACAAAACTAGATATAAAGAATCTATTTAACCCGCAGCATATCCTCCATGTCGGCAACATGCGGGCGAAATTTTTTGCCAGCGGCAGCTTTGACGGCATTACAGACGTGCGGGAGGAAATTTTGCATGGCTGGAAGGTATCCTACGACAGGGGCTACCGCACGCCGGATTTCAAAAAGCCCGTCGTGACGGACCTGTACCTGCGCACGCAGAAGGAGGAAGAGCTGCTGACCATTGCCGTGCCGTATATGGAGCGTCTGTATACGTTTTTGCAGAACGACACCTTTTGGATTACCCTATTGGATCGCGACGGCGTCATCTTAAAGCTGGTCGGGTCGGATACGATGCTGAAGGAGCTGGCGGCGACAGGCCTGATCGAAGGCTCCAACCGGGGAAGCGACGCGCCCTACGGCGGGCTGTTTCACCTGGTCTTTACCTATAAAAAGCCCTTTATCCTGGTATCGACGGAGCATGCCTCGTCTATCGACGACAACCTGGCCGGCGGCGCCTGCCCTATCGTCGACCCAGAGACGAAGGAGATTTTAGGCTTTATCGCCGTATCGGGCCATTGGTGGTATTCCCATCTGCATACGCTGGGATTGGCCGTCATCGCGGCGGAAGCCATTTCCAAGCAGTATGCATTGGAAAAAGCGACGAAGCGCTTGTACGCTATGAGCCAGTCCTTGAAAAAAGTAAACTCCCGGCTATATACGACGCTGGACAGCATTAAGACGGGCATCATTTACTGCAATGAAGAGGGAACCGTCAAGGTCATCAATGAAGGCGCTGTGAAATTGCTGGGAATTAAGAAGGACTTGAAGGATGTGCCGGGGACGAACGTCTGCCCGTATTTTGACTCGAAGCTGTCTATGGATAAAATCGCCGCCAATACGAAGAACGGCGAAACGTACTGCTACGAGCTGGTCAGCTCGGGCTGCCCCGATTTTGTCTACAAACGGAACTACCTGCTGTACTGCTATATCCGCCGCATCAATATCGGCGAAAAAGAGCAGGAATATATTATTACCCTGTCGAAGCAGACCGAAGCCCATCTGAATGCGACCAAGATGATCTATGCCGAGCCGACGTTCAGTTTCGACGACATTATCGGCTCGTCCGATGCGATTCGCCAGGTGAAAACCATCGCCGAACTGGGGGCAGCCCATAATCCGTCGATTTTAATTACCGGCGAGAGCGGGACGGGGAAGGAATTGTTCGTCCAGTCCATTCACAATGCCAGCAGCCGGCGGAACGGCCCCTTTGTGGCGATTAACTGCGGCGCTATCCCGCGTACCCTCATAGAAAGCGAGCTCTTCGGCTATGAAAAGGGCGCCTTTACCGGCGCCGATAAGAAGGGGCATCCGGGCAAGTTTGAGCTGGCAAACGGAGGCACCTTGTTTTTAGACGAAATCGGCGACATGCCCTACGATGTCCAGGTGACGCTGCTGCGCGTGCTGCAGACGCAGACGGTGACGCGCATCGGCGGCGCGAAGCCCATACAGATCGACGTCCGCATTGTGTCGGCTACGAACAAGGATCTGCGCAAGTGCATTGAAAACCATACCTTCCGCGAAGATTTGTATTACCGCCTCAACGTGTTTACTATTCCCTTGCCGCCGCTGCGGGAACGGGGAAGGGACATAGAGGAAATTGCCCGGTATTTCTTGACGGTCTATAATAAAATTTACGATAAGCACGTCGCCGATATATCGGAGGACGTTCTTCGGGCCTTTCATGCCTATCGGTGGCCCGGCAATATCCGGGAACTGGAAAACGTGATGGAGCGGGCCGTCATCCTATGCAAACGGGACTACGTCACGCTGATAGATATTCCCGACGCCATTGGGCGGAGGGCTGATGAGGCTGCGCCGCCGCTGGCCGTAGGCTGGCCCCTGCGGCATGAAAGAGACCGGATCGAATCGGCCTTGAAGGAGCATAAGGGAAATATGTCCCATGCGGCGAAGGAGTTGGGGATGAGCCGGCCGACATTGTATAAGCGCGTCAAGGAATACGGTATAGACAAACGAAAATTTGAATGACGAAATGAAAAGCCAGTACCTGCGGCTTACTGCCGGTACTGGTTTTTGCTCGTGTAAAAAAGTGTAAAATGTGTTTACAGTGTAAACGGAGTGTAAAAGCATTTTACACTGTAACGATGGAAAAATGCCTGTTTTACGCCCTTTTGTATATGGCATGAAAATTTCATATATATTTTCAAATAGAAATTCAAGGAGGCAATACGCATATGGAAGTAAAACAGATTTTAGTGTACGGCGCCGGCTTGATGGGCCGGGGCATCGCTCAGGTATTTTCCCGCAATCCGGAATATTCCATCGTTTTATATGATATCGCCGACAACGACGTTCTCGGCCAGGTCCGCAAGGAAATGATGTCCTTTGTCGATCAGGGCATCGTTGACGCTGATACGGCGGAACAGCAGCTGAGCCGCATCAGCTTTACGACGGATTTGAGCCCTGAATTGTGCCAGAAGACGGATTTAGTCGTCGAAGCCGTATTTGAAAACATGGAATTGAAGCAGTCGGTCTTCGAAAAGCTGGAAATCATGTGCCGTCCCGACACGATTTTCTGCACCAATACGTCCGTCATGATCCCGACGGAAATCAGCGCCCGCGTCAAGCACAAAGAACGCTTCGTCGGCACCCATTTCTGGAATCCGGCAACGCTGATTCCCCTGGTAGAAGTCGTCAAAGCCAACGGCTCGTCTGACGAAGTAGCCCAGCAGGTATACGACATTTTGGAAAAAGTAGGCAAAAAGCCGGTTATCTGCCAGCGCGACGTGCCGGGCTTCATTGCCAACCGCATGCAGCACGCCCTGTGGAGAGAAGCGATTTATATCGTCGAACAGGGGATTGCCGACGCCGAAACGGTCGATAAAGCCGTTAAATACAGCTTCGGCCTCCGCCTGCCCCAGCTGCCGCCGTTGGTTAACTCCGATTTGGTCGGCACGGACTTGACCTACAACATTCACGAATACATCTTGAAATATCTGTGCAGCGATACGACGCCGTCGCCCCTGCTGGTCAAGATGAAGGAAGAAAACAAGATGGGCTTCAAGAGCGGCGAAGGCTTCTTCAAATGGGACGACGAATCCATCGCAGCAGAACGCAAGGGGCTGAACGACTATTTAATTCACATGCTTTATAAAAAAGACAAAGAATAAGATCGCATGTTAAGGAGGAAACCTATCATGAGCAATTTGAAAAACAAAGTTATCATCACCGCAGCTGTAACGGGCGCATGGCCCAAGAAAGAAAACAATCCGAACGTTCCCCTAACGCCGCAGGAAATTGCTGACGACGTCTATCAGTGCTGGCAGGCCGGCGCCGCCGTCGCTCACCTTCACATGCGCGACGACGAAGGCAACGGCACCATGAGCGCCGATAAATTCCGCGAAACCGTACAGACCATCAAGACCAAATATCCCGACTGCGACATCGTCCTGAACCTTACGACGTCGGGCGACCTCCACGCGACGGAAGAAACGCGCCAGCTCCATTTGAAGGAATTAAAGCCGGAAATGGCGTCGTACGACTGCGGCTCCATGAACTGGATGAACAGCGGCCTGTTCCTCAACCCGCCGAAATTCCTGGAAGATTTGGGAACGCTCATGCAGGAACTGAATATCAAGCCGGAAATCGAAGCCTTCGACCCGGGCATGATCGCCAACGCCGCCTACTACCTCAAAAAAGGCGTATTGAAAGCGCCGCTCCACTTCCAGATGTGCATGGGTTGCGCCAACGGCATTCCCGGCTCGGTTAAGAACCTCGTATTCATGAAGGAAACGATGGATACCCTGTGCCCGGGCTCTACCTGGTCGGCCTTCGGCGTAGGCCACAGCGCCATGGAAATCATGTACGCCACCATCGCCTTGGGCGGCCATCTCCGCGTCGGCATGGAAGACAACGTCATGTACGCCAAGGGCGTGCTGGCCGACAGCAACCGCCAGTTCGTAGAACGGGCGCGCCGCTGCATCGAAGAATACGGCAAGGAAGTCGCAACGCCGGCAGAAGCGCGCGAAATCCTGGGTCTGAAATAATAGGAGTGTGACAGGTATGACATGGGGGCATTGTTTTATGTATTACCGCTGCCCGCAGTGCGGCAAGAAATTTAAATACGCTATCGATTTGATTCCGGAATTCGGCGACGCCTTCGGGACCTGCCCCGACTGTCATGTCGGCGGCGTACTGGAGGGAGAAGGGGCGCGGACGAAAGACGACGGGGCGTATGAAGAAGTAGAATGAGGTTCCCGTCATGCCGGATTATATAAAGGAGGCTTATTATGGCGCAAGCAAATTCGCAAAACGCACAGAAGAAGACGATTACCGATAAGTTTATAGAATTCAGCTTAAACTATATTCCCGACTCCATGGTATTCGTATTGGGGCTGACCGTATTCGTCTTCGTTCTGGCGCTGATTTTTACAGATTCGACGCCGTGGGGATTGGTTGAAGATTATGCAAAAGGATTCTGGGAATTATTAAGCTTTTCCATGCAGATGTGCTTGATGATGATTAGCGGCTTCGTTATTGCTAACGCAAAACCGATTCGCAGAGGCATCGTCCGCTTAATTGACTGGCCGAAGACGCGCGGCGGCACCATCGCCCTGTTCGCCCTGATTACCGGCGTTATTTCCTGGCTTCACTGGGGCGTCGGCCTCATGGCTACGATCATCATGGGCAAGGAAATCCTATCCGCAAAAGAGGGCAGGGCTTCCACTATGCCTTTATCGTCGCCATGGCTTATACGAGCATGAATATCATGGCCAACGGCATCTCCCAGGCCGCGCCGCTGCTGTCGGCGACGCCGGGCAACTTTATGGAAAAGATCATGGGCGGTATCGTGCCGATCAGCCAGACGTCCTTGTCTCCGTACATGATGACCTTCCTCGTATTGGAATTGCTGCTGTTGCCGGTTATTTACTATTTGCTCATGCCTAAAAAGGAAAAGGCTGTAGAAATCAGCGACGAGCTGTACAAGGAATTTACGGCGGAACCGGAAAAAATCGACGCGTCGAAGAAACTGACGCCGGCCGAACGGTGGGAACGGTCCCGCGTATTGAATACCCTCATCGCTTTATTAATTCTCATCTGGTTCGGTGACCACGTCATTACGGAAGGCGTCAGCAAGATCAACCTGAATACGATCAACTTCGCCCTCTTTGGCTTAGGCTTATTGTTCCACGATTCGCCGCACAGCTATATCGAATCGGTAAAAGAAGGGGCGACGACCGTATACGGCGTCATCATCCAGTTCCCCTTGTACGCCGGCATTTTCGGTCTGATTACTTTCTCCGGCTTGGCCGACGAAATTACGGAGCTGTTTATCTCCATCGCGACGCCAGGGACCTATCCGTGGATCGTATTCATTTACACCGGCATCATGGACTTCTTCGTCCCGTCGGCAGGGTCTAAATTCGTCATCGAAGCGCCGTACTTGGTTCCGGCGGCTCAGCACCTGGGCGTTCCCGTTTCGCAGGTTATCAACGCCTACGGCACGGGCGCGCAGATGGCCAACCTGATTCAGCCCTTCTGGGCCATCGCCTACCTGGCGGCCTTCCGCCTTTGCTTCCAGGAAATCCTGCCGTTTACGTTCATGCTCTGGCTGTTCGTATTCATTGCAGGCGAAATCCTATGGCTATCAAGGGCGGGGCAAAAACGAGGCAAAAAATGTATTTCATTTGCTTTTAGAAGACTTGATGAGCAATAAAAAAACAAGGAAGCCTGCATATAACAGGGTTCCTTGTTTTGGTTTTGTGCTATTGTGCTCGGTATTACTTGGAGTACAATTCGACGATGAGCGTTTCGTTGATTTCTACAGGAATTTCGGAGCGTTCGGGCATACGGGTCAGCGTGCCTTCGAAGCCGTCGAAGTTCTTTTCGATATAGGGAACATCGAAGGTTTTCAATTCCTGGAAGGATTTTTTGTACATTTCGTTAGCGCGGGAAGCTTCCTTCAGCGTGATAACGGAACCTACTTTTACGTGTGCCGACGGAATGTCGCAACGTTTGCCGTTTACCAAGATGTGGCCGTGGTTGACCATCTGGCGGGCCTGACGAATGGAGTTTGCAAAACCGATACGATATACCAGGTTATCCAAACGGCATTCCAACAATTTCAGCATGTTTTCGCCAGTAACGCCTTCCATCTTCTTGGCTTTATCATAATACCGGACAAACTGGCGTTCGAGCAAATTGTAGTATGCGCGAAGCTTCTGTTTTTCCAGTAACTGTGTGCCGTATTCAGACATCTTTTTCTGACGCTGTTCTTTCTTCACACGTTTTAATGCCTTAGGATGTCCGTACACATTGAGTCCGAACCGGCGACATTGCTTAAAACGTGCTTCTCTCCTCGTTGCCATTTTCTACATCACCTCATATAAAAATTTAATAAAACATAACAATAGAAATTCTATCACGGTTGCAGGGCTTTGTCAACGGATAGGCAGGGAAAAGTGCCGGCGTTTTGGGCGCAGAGCCTGAACAATACATTTTTTTGCCGGCGCCGCGTAAAGAATGCGTAAACTGCAAGTCGTGAAAGACGGCGTAAAATAGGGGGATTCCTCCTACTGGTTATGGTTAACAATGCGCTGTCCTGTGCGATTAGCGCCGTCTTATGAGAAAATGTGCTCGTGAACACTATTGACAAAAGGTTTACAAAGGGATAGGATATACATAACAAAACTGTGTTCGAACACAATTTATAAAAAGTAAGAAAAAACCATATTTTAATTGTACGTATTGCTGAGTGGAGGAATGAAGAAATGAACACGAGCACAGCGGAAAAAGATAATAAAAAGATATCCAGCTCTTTTATTTACTTTTTCGGCTCTTTTGGCGGTATTTTGTTTGGGTACGACATCGGCGTTATGACCGGGGCGCTGCCCTTCCTGCAGGACGACTGGGGGCTGCACGGCAATGCCAGCATCATCGGCTGGATTACGTCGGCCGTCATGTTCGGCGCTATTTTCGGCGGCGCGCTGGCAGGCCAGCTGTCCGATAAATTGGGCCGCCGCAAGATGATTTTGATTTCTGCGCTGATTTTCGTCGTCGGCTCTGTCTTGTCGGGGATTGCTCCGGACAACGGCCAATATTACCTGATCGGCGTTCGTATTTTACTTGGTTTGGCCGTTGGCGCCGCGTCGGCTCTCGTGCCGGCTTATATGTCGGAAATGGCTCCAGCTCATCTGCGGGGCCGCTTGTCCGGCATCAACCAGACGATGATCGTATCGGGCATGCTGCTGTCGTACATCGTCGACTATTTGCTGAAGGATTTGCCTGAAATGTACGCTTGGCGCTTAATGCTCGGCTTAGCTGCTGTTCCGGCTATTATCCTGTTCTTCGGCGTCCTTCGCCTTCCCGAATCGCCGCGTTTTCTCGTCCGTCATAACTTATTGGATGCAGCCCGCCGTACGCTGAGCTATATCCGTCCCAGCGACGAAGTAGAACCGGAATTGAAACAAATTCAGGAAACCGTCGCCGCCGAAGCCCATGCTGCGCAAAACAGCTCCTGGGGAATGTTGTTCAGCGGCAAATACCAGTACTTGGTCGTCGCCGGCATCGGCGTCGCCGCGTTCCAGCAATTCCAAGGGGCCAATGCGATTTTCTATTACATTCCCCTGATCGTCGAAACGGCGACGGGACATGCCGCCAGCTCGCAGCTCATGTGGCCGATTATTCAGGGCGTTCTCCTCGTTTTGGGATCCCTCGTCTTCCTGGTCATTGCCGATAAGTTCAACCGCCGCACGCTGCTGAAAGTCGGCGGCACGATTATGGGCCTGTCCTTTATCCTGCCGGCTATCATCAACAGCATCATGCCGGACACGAACCCGATGATGATCGTATTCTTCCTGTGCATTTACGTTGCCTTTTATTCCTTTACATGGGCTCCGCTGACCTGGGTTATCGTCGGCGAAATCTTCCCGCTGGCCATCCGCGGCCGGGCGTCCGGCATGGCTTCGTCCTTCAACTGGATCGGTTCCTTCCTGGTCGGCTTGCTGTTCCCCATCATGACGGCTTCGATGCCGCAGGAAATCGTCTTCGCTATCTTCGGCGTCATCTGCATGCTCGGCGTATGCTTCGTGACGAAATGTGTTCCCGAAACGCGCGGCCATACGCTGGAAGAAATCGAAGCCCAGGGAACGAAGAGAAGATAATTAGTGTATTCCTTTACGGGAGAAAGGATTTGTCTCATGGATTTATTAAAGGTTGCAGCGAACATTAAAACCGGCGAAACGGCCTTAGGAATTGAACTCGGCTCGACCCGCATCAAGGCGGTTCTCGTCAATTACGACTGCCAGACCATCGCTTCGGGCAGCTACGGCTGGGAAAACGCCCTGCGCGACGGCGTGTGGACCTATTCGCTGGATGAAGTATGGAAGGGGATTCAGGCCTGCTATGCCCAGCTGGCCGCCGACGTGCAGAGCCGCTACCACGTGCCGCTGACGCGCATCGGTTCTATCGGCGTCAGCGCCATGATGCACGGCTACCTGGCCTTTGATTCGCAAGGCGAACTGCTCGTTCCCTTCCGTACGTGGAGAAATAATATTACCGGACAGGCTGCCAAGGCGCTGACGGAAGCCTTCCATTTCAATATTCCCCAGCGCTGGAGCATCGCCCATCTGTATCAGGCTATTTTAAATGGAGAAGACCATGTGCCGCAGATTTCCTTCCTGACGACCTTGGCCGGATACGTCCACTGGATGCTGTGCGGCGAAAAAGTCTTGGGCATCGGCGACGCGTCGGGCATGTTCCCCGTCGATGAAAGGACAGGCACGTACGACGCGAAGATGCTGTCCCTGTTCGACGAATTGGAAGCGGTAAAGCCCTATTCGTGGAAGCTAGCCGACCTCCTGCCGAAGGTACTGCGGGCCGGGGAAGGGGCCGGTACCTTGACGGAAGAAGGGGCGCGCCTCCTCGATCCGGCAGGCCGTCTGGAACAGGGCAGCCATATGGCTCCGCCTGAAGGAGACGCCGGTACGGGCATGGTCAGCACGAACAGCGTCCGCAAACGGACCGGCAACATTTCTGTCGGCACGTCGGCTTTTTCCATGAACGTATTGGACCGGCCGCTGCAGGGCGTCCATGAAGATATTGACGTCGTCACGACGCCTGACGGGGCTCCTGTCGCCATGGTACATACGAATAACTGCTCGTCGGACATCAACGCCTGGGTGGACCTGTTCGGCCAGTTTGCCGCGGCGACGGGCCTGGCGATCGGGCCGGACAAGCTGTATGAAACGCTGTTCAACCTGGCCGGCACGGCCGACAAGGATGCAGGCGGACTGGTCAACTACAGCTATTTGTCAGGCGAAAACGTAACGCGCATCGACAACGGCCGGCCGCTGTTCGTCCGTACGCCGCACAGCCGCTTTACCTTGCCGAACTTCATGCTGGCCCAGCTGTACGCAGCCTTTGCGCCGCTGAAAATAGGCATGGATATCCTGGTTCAGGAAGAAGGCATTGAAACGGACGTCATGATCGCCCAGGGCGGCCTGTTTAAGACGCCGGTCATCGGGCAGCAGGTATTGGCCGACGCCCTCAACATGCCGATTACCATTATGGATACGGCAGGCGAAGGCGGCCCGTGGGGCATGGCCGTACTGGCCGTATACATGGAGGTCCGCCAGGAAGGCGAAACGCTGGCCGACTTCCTCGATGAACGGGTATTCCGCCATCCGAAGAGCGTCACCTTGACGCCGAACGCCGAAGGCGTAGAAGGCTGCAACGCCTTTATTGAAAACTATAAGCGGGCCTTGTCTGTCGAAGCAGAAGCGGGCCGCACGTTGGCAGAGTAACCCTGCCGGGAGGGATATAGTATGTTAGAAGAATTGAAGCAGCAGGTCTATGAAGCGAATATGCGCCTGCCGAAATTGGAGCTCGTCACCTTTACGTGGGGCAATGTATCGGGTATTGACCGGGAACAGGGCCTGTTCGTCATCAAGCCGTCGGGCGTAGAATATGAAAAGTTATCGCCTGCCGATATGGTCGTCGTAGATTTGGACGGCAAGGTCGTCGAAGGGGACTTAAACCCGTCGAGCGATACGATGACTCACGCCGTATTGTACAAGGCCTTTCCGAATATCGGCGGCATCGTTCACGCCCATTCTCCCTGGGCCGTATCCTTCGCCCAGGCCGGCGTAGACCTCGAAGCTATGGGCACGACTCATGCCGATACGTTTTACGGCGACGTGCCCGTGACCGACGCGCTGACAAAGGAAGAAATCGAAAGTGCTTATGAAGAAAATACGGGCAAAGTCATCGTCCGCACCTTTGCCGAACGGGGCATCGACCCCGACGCCGTTCCGGCCGTACTGGTAAAACAGCACGGGCCCTTTACGTGGGGACCGACGGCGGCGAAGGCCGTAGAGACGGCCAAGATTCTGGAAGTCGTCGCTGAAATGAACTACCACGCGCTCCAGCTCACGCGCGCCGACATCCGCGTGCCCCAGTACCTGCTGGATAAGCATTACTACCGCAAGCACGGGGCCAACGCCTATTACGGACAGAAAAAATAAAGAATATCTATTATCAGTATTTCACATATATAAGGAGGAACCATCCATGTTACAAGTAAAAGATTATGAATTTTGGTTTGTCGCCGGCAGCCAGTATCTGTATGGCGAAGAACAGCTCCGCAACGTAGACCGCGATACGGAAGATATGGTCAACAAGCTCAATGCCAGCGGCAAGCTGCCCTATAAGGTCGTATACAAAGGCGTCATGACGACGGCCGACGGCATTACGCAGTTCATGAAGGACGTAAACTACAACGACAACGTAGCCGGCGTCATCACCTGGATGCATACCTTCTCGCCGGCGAAAAACTGGATTCGCGGCACCATGCTCCTGCAGAAACCGCTCCTTCATCTGGCAACGCAGTATTTGAACAACATCCCCTACGATACGATTGACTTCGATTACATGAACCTCAACCAGAGCGCTCACGGCGACCGCGAATACGGCTACATCAACGCCCGCCTGAATCTGAAGAACAAAGTCGTATACGGCTACTGGGAAGACGAAGACGTACAGGATGAAATCGCCAAATGGCAGGACGTCGCCGTTGCGTACAACGAAAGCTTCAACATCAAGGTATGCCGCTTCGGCGATACGATGCGCGACGTAGCCGTCACGGAAGGCGACAAGGTAGAAGCGCAGATTCGCCTGGGCTGGACTGTCGACTACTGGCCTGTTGGCGACCTCGTACCGGTTATTAACAGCGTCAGCGACGAAGACGTACAGGCTGTATACGACCAGCTGAAGGAAGAATATACGATGGTCGTAGGGGACAACACGCCGGAAAAATTTGAACACAACGTCCGCGTGCAAATCAAAGAATATCTGGGCATCAAGCGCTTCCTGGATAAGGGCGGCTATACGGCGTTCTGCACGAACTTCCAGGATCTCTGCGGCATGGAACAGCTCCCGGGCCTGGCTGCGCAGCTGCTCATGAAGGAAGGCTACGGCTTCGCCGCCGAAGGCGACTGGAAGACGGCCGCCCTGACGCGCCTGATGAAGATCATGGCTCACAACGACCGTACCGTATTTATGGAAGACTATACGCTGGACCTGCGCAAAGGCCACGAAGCAATTTTGGGCGCGCACATGCTGGAAGTCGACCCGACCATTGCCAGCGACAAGCCGCGCATCGAAGTGCATCCCCTGGATATCGGCGATAAAGAAGACCCGGCCCGCCTCGTCTTCACCGGTTCGGAAGGCGATGCCGTCAACTTGACGGTAGCCGATTTCCGCGGCGGCTTCCGCCTTATCAGCTACCCCGTAACGTGCCGCAAGCCCGAAGCGGAAACGCCCCACCTTCCTGTGGCAAAACAGCTCTGGACGCCGAAGGTCGGCTTGAAGAAAGGCGCTACGGCTTGGATTCACGCCGGCGGCGGCCACCATACCGTATTGAGCTTCCGCCTGACGGAAGAACAAATCCACGACCTGGCCGTCATGTTCGACCTGGACTTAGTAGAAATCTGCTAATCGTCAGCTTATAGTGTTACATCAATAAAAAAGAGAGGCTCGCGAAAGCCTCTCTTTTTTATAAGATTACATGTTTTCTGCAATGCGTATTTCGTTGTTCATGATGTACCGTTCCCGGTCGGGAACGATGCCGTTGACCAGGTAATCGAAGACGAGCTGCATCGCCTTT
This sequence comes from Megasphaera sp. ASD88, assembly GCF_002287425.1. NCBI lineage: Bacteria > Bacillati > Bacillota > Negativicutes > Veillonellales > Veillonellaceae > Megasphaera > Megasphaera sp. ASD88. The sequence goes on from NZ_NQXW01000003.1 coordinate 166,868, forward strand.
TGGCCCTGCTGGTGGGGATGCTGGTAGATAGCGGCCTTGATGTCGCCGGCCTTCATCATTTCCCGCGTTGTCGGAATGGTGTCGAAGACGAGGATGAGCAGGTCGTCCCGGCGGGGACTGGCCAGAGCTGCCCGGCAGGTGCCGTAGGAGCCGCCGGAGGACAAGATGAGGAGGACGTTGATGTCCGGATGCTTGTTCAGCAGGTTTTTCGTCGCGTCGTACGACGAAATATCGTCGTCATTGTCTTCGATGAGGGCCGTAATTTCATACTGGGGATCGCCGCCCAGTATTTCCTTGAGGCCCTGCAGGCGGTGGCGGTGGCCTAAGATTTTCAGCGAGCCCAGGACGACGCCGATGTGGCAGGGGCCGGGGGAAAACATCTTCAGCAGCGCTCCGATAGTGCGGCCGCCGTTTACGTAGTCGCTGCCCACATAGTAGTGGGTGCTGGCCTGCTCGATGTCGTTGTTGATCGTGACGACGAAGATGCCGGCGGCGATGAGCTCGTTCAGCTTGGCTGCTATTTTCGGATCGTTGATGGGATTGATGATGAGGGCGTTGATCTGTCCCTTGATCTGATCGAGGATATGGCACTGCTCTTCTACGTCATAGCCCCGTACGGTGTGCCAGACCGTGCGCATGCCGTAGGACTCGTATTTCCGGGCCGCCTTTTCCAGAGCGTCGATGATGTCGTCGAAGAAGCGGATGCTCTTAGAGGGCAGGACGACGGCGACGACGGGATTGCTCTTCTGCGCCGCCAGGGCCTTGCCGGCCGGGTTAGGCCTGTAGTGGAGCTTCTTGGCCATTTCTAGGATTAATTCGCGCTTTTCCGGCTTGACGTTGCCGCGGTTGTTTAAGACGCGGTCTACGGTGCCGCGGGATACGCCGCAGAGATCGGCGATTTGTTTTATCGTTACCATATATTTCCCTCCTGGGAATTACGAATGATGTAAATATATAATGTACACTAATTTTGTTTTCCCTATTTTAACACAAGGTGTGCGCGTGAACAAGTGCGCAAAAAGTCAAAAGAGGAGTGAATGCCATGAGTACTATTTCTAAAAAAGACTTCGGCTGTCTGTCAGACGGCAGGCCCGTCTTCCTTTATACCCTGACCAACGCCAACGGCACGGCTTTGTCCATCTGCACGTACGGCGGCCATGTCCAGGCCCTGCATACGAAGGGGGCCGACGGTACTGATGTCGACGTCGTCCTGGGTTATGACGATGTCGAAACCTATGTGAACGAAGACAAATATATCGGAGCCCTTATCGGCCGCTGCGGCAACCGCATTGCCCGGGGCCGTCTGCACATCGGCGGCAAAGAGTACCAACTGGAATGCAACAACGGCCGCAATCATCTGCACGGCGGCACCCTGACCGGCTTCAATAAAAAGCTCTGGCAGGCCGAAGAAACGGCGGAAGGACTGAAGCTGACCTATACGAGCCCCGACGGAGAAGGAAATTATCCCGGCACCCTTCAGGTATCCGTCTGGTATGATTTGACAGACGACGACGCCGTTATTATCCGCTACGAAGCGGTCAGCGACGCCGATACGATATGCAACCTGACGAACCACACCTATTTTAACCTGAACGGCTGCGGCAGCGGTTCCGTCCTCGACCAGGAAATCCAGCTGTTCAGCGATTTCTTCACGGAAAGCGATGCCGAATCCCTGCCGAACGGCAATATCGTCGCCGTCGCGGGCACGCCGATGGATTTGCGGGAGCTGACGCCGATTGGGCGCCATATCGACGACGACTACGTCCAGCTCCGCCAGGCCCGCGGCTACGACCATAACTGGATCGTCCGCCGCGATGAATCCCAGGCCGTGCCTACGGCTTACGGCACGGTATATCCCATGGCCTATGCCGTAGGAAATCGGACGGGCATTACGCTGACGGCCTATACGAGCCAGCCTGGCGTGCAGTTTTATACGGGCAATTACCTCGACGGCACGCCCTTGGGGAAGGGCGGCGCAGTCTTTGACCGCCGCAGCGGCTTCTGCCTGGAAGCGCAGTATTATCCCAATGCGCTGGAGCATCCGGAATTTCCCCAGCCCATCTTGAAAAAAGGCGATGTGTGGAAGGCCCTGACGATATACAAATTAGGACGAAAATAAAGACATACAAAAAAGATGAGAATGCGCTGCAGGCAGTCTCATCTTTTTTGTATGTCTAGTATATACGTGTGCGTTGGTTGGTCAGGGCAGCGATTCGGAGAAGTCGAGGCCGGCGTCTGTCGCGTAGTACGTCCCTTCCTTGTCTCCGTGCTCGATGTATTTTTTATCCAGCAAGGTCTGAATGACATCCATGTCGGCCGGGTTCGGGGCGAAGATTTCTTCGGCCGTGCATTCTTCCCGTTCGACAGCGGCGACGACGGCGGCGAGCCGTTCGTCCTGCGTCGGCATGCCGTAGGCGAAATGGATGGTCGGCAAATACAGGGGATAATCCTGCTTGGCTTTGATGAGGAACTGGCCGGCGACCATGGCGGCGCTGAGGGCGTTTTGTTCGTCCATTTCAATGTTCATTTCCTCGCTGATCGCTGTCAGCTTATTAGAAGGGAAATGGTATAATGTCTTGGCTGCTTCCATCGTGTCGATAAAGCGCAGGCACGGCGCGTCGATGCCGTATATTTTCAGCGCGTGAGCGATGCAGCCCATGACGAAGGGCGCGTTGTGGGCGACGAGGGTGCGGCCGACGAAGTAGTCTTTCATGCCGGCTTCCCAGTATTCGCCGAATTCGTCGGCTTTGCGGAGAACATCCCAGGTCAGTTCGGGATATTTTTTATTGGTAATGTTGTTTTCCGGCGGGCGGACGTAAAAATAGTGGGTGTTTTTCAGCTGGCCCTTTTCAAACTCGGCGAAGCCGATGAGGCAGACCGAGTAGGGCTGCTCGTTGGCCAGGACCAGGGACAGGGCCGTAAACTGCTGGGGGTAGCGGCGAAGGGCGTCCGAGGCGTCGATGGGATAGGCGTAGTAGCCCTTCTGCGGCTGGACGTCGTATTGGTGCAGGTTTTCTACCTGTACGTGCTGTTTCGTTTCCAGGTCCTTTTGCCGGGCCGCTTTTTTGCGTTTTTTGCGAAACGACGAAAGCAGGGAGTAGAGGACGGCGGCGATGAAGAGAATCGTGAGCAAGGTGCCGCCGGTGTGAAGCAGTGAATCCATGGCTATTCATTCCTTTTCGTTGAAGATGGGGGCTGTTTAGTAAAGGTGTGATAAAATGTCATGCTGTAGCAGGTAAAGAAGGCGTTGTCGGCAGCCTTGCCGTTTACGGAATAGCGGTCGCAGGCGTTTACGGCCGGGTTGGGGAGCATGATCTGTCTGGTAGGAATTCCCTTGTCGTCGTACAGCAGTGTCGACAGGGTCTGTGTTTTGACGGTCTGGGCTTTAAAGTTGTAGAAAAACTTGTTTTCATATCCCGAAGCGACGTTCGTCGTATAATCGTACGTCACGACGGTGGCCTTGATGATATAATACGGCGGGTCATAGCGGATAGACTGGATGGAGTTCATGTCGACGTAGGATTCCGTCGTGTCGTCATGGCCTACCTGGATATAGCGGGGATTGTCGTCGAAAAACATGGCCGCCGCCAGGGCTGTGCCGGCCATGAGAAAGACGGCCAATAACGCGGTTATTTTCTTTAGCAAACGAAACGCTCCTTTCCATAACAAGGTACCCTTTTATTATACGAAAAAGGAAAAAATTTACAACAGGCGGAGGGGCAGAATAGGCAGGAAGACGTAAATTTTTTAAAAATCCCCGGTAGGAATTTGTCTTCTGAAGGTCGAATTAATACTATAGTAAGAGCATGTCGATTTGTTTTCGTTCGTGATAAGGTCTGATTGGCATGTATAACTGTAAGGAGGGATTACGTTGGGAAAGAAAATTGAAGAACGTCCTTTGCGTGCGGCTATTTTGACTATCAGCAATAGCCGGACTTTTTCGGATGATACAAACGGCCTGATGATTCAGTCGGCTCTGACAAACCGGGGGCATCAGGTCGTCGATTACGCTATCGTAAAAGATAATAAAGAGGATATTACCCGTCACATCCACGAATGGGTGTGCAGCGTCGACGTCGTCATTACGAGCGGCGGCACGGGCATTGCCAAGCGGGACGTGACGCTGGAGGCGATAGAGCCTCTCTTTGAAAAGAAAATTCCCGGATTTTCCGAAATGCTTACGTATTTCGCCTATCGCCGCGTCTGCGGCGTGCAGGCCATGGCCTACCGCTCGACGGCCGGCCTGGTTCATCAGTGCATGGTATTTTGCCTGCCCGGCCTGCCCAGCTTGATTAAAGTAGGCATGGAAAAGATCATCCTGCCGGAACTGTTCCACTTATATACGGAAATTAAAAAGTAAGAGCCTTAGTATGGAAGGGCGTGTCTGCGGCACGCCCGATTTTTATGAGGGGAGGCAGCTATGAAATCGAAGCTGATTGTCGTGACAGGCGGCGCGCGCAGCGGCAAGAGTCTGTTTGCCGAAGAATATCTGACGTCCTGTTCCGGCCGCAAAGCCTATGTCGCGACGGCCCAGATATTAGATGAAGAAATGAAGGAGCGAGTTGCCGAGCACCGCCGCCGCCGTCCGGAAGACTGGCAGACGCTGGAGATATCCTCCGGCCTGAGCGCAGCGTTTCCTGCCGTATTGGAGCAGGCCGACGCCGTTCTCGTCGACTGCCTGACGCTGTATCTTTCAAATTATCTGTTTGCCCATGAAACGGCCAGGGACGAAGAGATACTACAGGGGGCGCTGCAGGAGATGGAGAATATCGTCGGGGCCGTCCGGCAGACGGCGGATAAGACGGTGATTTTCGTGACCAACGAGCTGGGATGCGGCATCGTGCCGATGAGCCACATAAGCCGCCTGTACCGGGACGTCGTCGGCAAGGTCAACCAATACGCCGCCGGTCAGGCCGACGAGGTGTACTGGACCGTCTGCGGCATTCCCGTAGAGCTCACGCGGCTGAGAGCGTCCGTTCCGCCGGGAGGCTGCCGATGAAATCCTTTTTTATTGCCCTGCAGTTTTTATCGCGCATCCACGTCGTGACCCAGACTGTCTGGACGGAGGCGGACTTTGGCCGTTCGGTCATATTTTTCCCCCTCGTAGGGACCGTTATCGGTGCAGTCCTTTGCTTGGCCTATGTCGGCATATCCCTGTGGTTTTCCCAGCCTTATATGGCTGTTCTCCTGGTACTGTGCTGGCTGTTGGTCACGGGAGGCCTTCATGCCGACGGCCTCATGGATACGGCTGACGGGTTGTTTTCCGGGCGGAGCCGCGAGCGCATGCTGGAAATACTCAAGGACAGCTGCGTCGGCTCGAACGGCGTCGTCGCTTTTGTTTCCTGCATGGCCCTGAAGGTCTGCTTTCTGGCGAATCTGCCGCAGCAGTCGGTCTGCGCCGCGCTGCTGGCCGTGCCGACGGCGGCCCGTTTCGGCGTGCTCATCGGGATCTTTCAATTTCCCTATGCCCGCCAGCAGGGATTGGGACAGTCCTTCGTCCAATATGCGCCCCGCCGCGCCCTGGTCAAGGCCTTCCTGTGTGCCTTGCCGCCGCTGGCAGTCGCCGGCTGGGGCTATTTCCTGCTGTTAGGCGCGGTGATGCTGATTTCGCTGGGATTGAATACGTATATCGCCCGGCGGCTGGGCGGCGTGACGGGCGATACGTACGGCGCCGTCATCGAATTAAGCGAAATGCTGCTGCTGGGCCTGGCCTTTCTTGCATCCGGAGCTGTTCAGACGGCGTGTATTTGGATATAATGGAAAGGGACGGCCTCAGGCTGTCGCCAAGGACATGAAACGGTAGGAGGAACATCATGATAAAGTTATATGTAGTGCGCCACGGCGAAACGGACGGCAATGTGCAGCAGTGGTATCAGGGCTCTACGGACGTGCCGCTCAACGCCCGCGGCATCGAGCAGGCGCAGTGCCTGAGCCGCTTTTTGAAGGACGTCCCCTTCAGCGGCATATACAGCAGCACGCTGCAGCGGGCCCGCCGCACGGCGGAAATCGTCGCCGAACCTCACGGCCTGCCCGTATATTCCTACGACGAGCTGAAGGAAATTGATTTCGGTGTATGGGAAGGTCATACGTACAAGGAAATTACCCAGATGTGGCCCGGCGAAATCGAGGCCTTTTACGGCTCCAACGGCACGCTGCGGGCGCGGGGCGGCGAATCGTTCTGCGAAGTAGAGCGGCGGATTACGGCCAAGACGAAGGAGCTGCTGAGCCGCCATAAGGACGGCGACACGGTGCTCATCGCGTCGCACGGCGCGTCTATCCGCTGCCTGATCTTCGGCCTGCTGGGCTTGGAAATGAGCCGCATCTGGTGTTTCCAGCAGTATAATACGGCCTTTAATATCATTGAATACCACGGCGACAAGAACGTCATGACTCTCATGAACTGCACGCAGCATCTGGAAGGCATGGCGGGCTATCAGGCCCAGTGGGCCAGCATGCCCAGCTTGTGAGCGGAAAGGACGGCATATGGCAAAATCAATGCGTCTTGACAAGCTCCTGGGCCACTGCGGCTGGGGAACGCGCCGCCAGCTGAAAGAGCTGTGCAAGGGCGGGCACGTCTTCATCAACGGCCAGTGCTGCCGTGACAGCTCGGTGAAGGTCGATCCCGAAGGAGACCAGATTTCCGTAGACGGAACGACTGTTGTATACGAAGCGTTCTATTATCTGATGATGAACAAGCCTGCCGGCGTCTTGTCGGCTACGGAGGACCGCTGCAGCCGCACGGTTCTCGATTTGCTGCCTCAGCAATACCAGGGGGCCGGATTATTTCCCGTCGGGCGTCTGGACAAGGATACGACGGGGCTGCTGCTGCTGACGAACGACGGCGTGTGGGCTCACTGCATTACGGCGCCGAAAAAGCATATCGATAAGATATATATTGCCGAAGTCGACGGCTCTATTCCCGACGATATAGACGATGTCTTTCAAGGCGGCATCGTGCTGGCCGACGGGCTGCAGTGCCTGCCGGCGCGGGCGAGAAAAATAGAGGAGCAGACCGTCGAGGTGACGGTTCAGGAAGGGAAATTCCATCAGGTAAAGCGCATGTGCGCCGCCGTCGGCCTCAGCGTCCGCGCGCTGCGCCGCCATACTATCGGCGGGCTGCGCCTCGACGAAACGCTGCGCCCCGGCGAATTTCGTCCCCTGAGGGAAGAGGAAAGAGAATTCCCCTTTATGAATAAATAACCTGTTCAAATGGCCTGTAATATGGTATCATAAAATGTAATCCAAATACGGTGGGGGATGATTGTGATGGAAGAACGGATTTCTCGCCTGCGGCAGTTTCTGCATGAACATACTGCCGACGGTATAATCATATTGCAGCCGGAAAACCTTCGGTACTTCAGCGGCTTTACGGGCGGCGAAGGCGCGCTGGTCGTCAGCTTGTCCGACGCCGTGCTGTGGACCGACTCCCGATACACGGAGCAGGCGGCGCTGCAGTCCGGCCAATGGTACGCCGTGAAAAATCACGAGGGAAAGCTGGCCGGTTCCATCTGCGATTCCCTGAACAGTATGGGCGTACAAGCCGTTCTGTATGAACGGGACTTCTTGACTCATTCGCTCTACGAAGCCATTTCATCGGGCTTGGAAGAATGCTGTTTCTCGGCTCAGGATTTATCACAGCTGCGGGCGGTAAAGGAGCCCTATGAGCTGACGGCGACGCGCCGGGCCAGCGAGATCGCCGATCAGGCTTTTGCCCAGCTGCTGCCCTATATCCGTCCCGGCGTGACGGAACGGGAATTGGCGGCGCGGCTGGAAAGCGCTATGCTTCTTCTCGGCTCGGAAGAACGATCCTTCGCGACCATCGTGGCTTCAGGCCGCCGGTCGGCTATGCCCCACGGCACGGCGAGCGGCAAGGTCGTCAAAGCCGGCGATTTCGTTACCTTCGACTTCGGCGCCGTGTGGGAAGGCTATCATTCCGACATGACCCGCACCGTCGTCGTCGGCAAGGCATCGCCGGAGCAGAAGGAGTTTTATCAAACCGTATTGGAAGGCCAATTGTTGGGATTAGGCGCCGTTCGGGCGGGAGCGTCCTGCCGCGACATCGACGCGGCTGTCCGCCAGTATTTTTCCGAACGGGGCGCAGACCAATACTTCACCCATGCCTTGGGCCATGGGACGGGGCTGGAGATCCACGAACAGCCCGTGCTTTCGCCGCGTGCGGCCGGCACGCTGCAGGAGAATATGATAGTCACGGTTGAACCGGGACTGTACATAGAAGGCAAATACGGCGTCCGCATAGAGGATTCCGTTGCCGTTACAGCTGATGGCTGTGAAATACTAACTAAGACATCAAAAGAATTGATGGAGCTGTTATAGGAGGAGTAAACTATGATTACAAGTAATGATTTCAGACCAGGCGTAACGATTGAAATTGACGGCCAGGTATGGCAGGTCGTCGAATTCCAGCATGTAAAACCCGGTAAGGGCGCAGCCTTTGTCCGCGCTAAGATTAAAAACCTCGAAACGGGCGCCGTTATCGAACGTACATGGAACGCCGGCGAAAAAGTCCAGGACGGCCGCGTAGACCGCCGCCAGATGCAGTACCTCTATGAAAACGACGGCATGTACTGCTTCATGGACAACGAAACGTACGAACAGATCGAACTGAACAAGGACAACCTCGGCAACGCCGTAAACTTCCTGAAAGAAGACATGACGGTTACGGTTATGCAGTTTAAAGGCAAGGTAATCGGCATCGACTTGCCGGCAGCCGTCGAACTCAAGGTCGTTGAAACCGATCCGGGCGTCCGCGGCGATACGGCTACGGGCGGCAGCAAACCGGCTAAATTGGAAACAGGATATGTCGTTAAAGTGCCTCTCTTCATCAACGAAGGCGAAGTTCTCCAGATCGATACGAGAACGGGCGACTATATCGGCAGAGCATAAGCATACAGACACTGGAAAAGCGATGAGTTTCTCATCGCTTTTTGTGAATTTTATCAATGGTGGTCATCATGGAAACGACGGAAACGAATGCGTTAGGAAGCGTACATATTTCACAGCGGGCGATTTCCGTACTGGCGTCCCAAACGGCAGCCGCCGTCAGCGGCGTAGCTTCGCTGGGCGCGTCTATTGCGGAAACGGCGGCCCGGAAAATCGGGCGGACCAGCCTGGCCCAGGGCGTAGACGCGGTCATCGACGGCCGGGAGGTCGAGCTGACGGTGCGCCTTGTCGTGCAGTATGGGTATCGGATTCCCGATATTGCCCTGGCAGTGCAGAAGAAGGTCAAGGACGCTGTAGAATCCTCGGCTGGATGCAGCGTGACGGCCGTCCATGTCGTCGTTCAGGATATCGCGTTTTCCGACGGCGAGGGAGACGGGGCGGAAAGGAGCGGCAGTCATGACGGAGCATAGCGATAGTTTTGCCTATACGATCAGCGAAAGCGCGCTGGCTAAGATTGCGGCGACGGCGGCCTTGGGCACCAAAGGCGTGGCCGGAAAAAAAGGCCGCGGCATCGTCGTCAAATATCTGGACGGCATCGTCGCGGCAGACGTGCACATTCAGGCCTATTACGGCGCACAGCTGCGGACGCTGGCCCTGACGGTGCAGCAGAACGTCGCCAAGGCCCTTACGGTGATGGCTGATCCTAAACACTTAGAGGTCCACGTCACGATTGAAGACGTAGTCATGAGTCCCCATGAGGGCCAAAACCATACAGGAGGTTAGCGTGAGCAGACATAAAGCGCGCCAGCAGGCGCTGGAACTTTTGTTTTCCCGCGAATTCCACGGCGAAAACGACATACAATATAAAGAAAAAGAAATTTTTGAAGAAGACGGCGCGGCGCCTGACGATGCAGCCGATAGCGCGGCGGAACTTAGCGACGGCGGCGACGAAGGTGCCTATTGCGACTATCTCGTGCAGACGGTTACGGCTCATAAGGAAGAGCTGGACGGCGTCATTCAGTCTTTTGCCAAAGGCTGGAACGTATCCCGCATGAATCATACTGATAAAAACATCATGCGGCTGGCCTTGTGCGAGATCGTATACCCCAAGGAGGAAACGGCTCCGTCCATCGTGCTGAACGAGGCGATCTTGCTGGCCAAAGAATACAGCGGCGAAAAAGCGGCTAAATTCATCAACGGCATTTTGGGCGCCTATGTGAGGTCCCGGTCGTAATGGACGCGTTTTTGGGCATCGACACGAGCTGCTATACGACGTCGCTGTGCGTAGTCGACTCGCATTTCGACGTCGTTGCCGACGAACGGATTATTTTGACCGTGCCCCAGGGCGGGCGCGGCTTATCCCAGTCGAACATGGTATATCAGCATATGCGGAACCTGCCCGTGCTGTTCGAACGGCTTGCGCCGCAGCTGGAGTCCTGCGTGATTCGCGCTGTCGGCGTCACGGATAAGCCGCGGCGGCGTGAAGATTCATACATGCCGGCCTTTTTAGCCGGATTGGGCTACGGCCGTTCTCTGGCTGCCGTTCTCCGCGTCCCGCTGTATACCCTCAGCCATCAGGAAAACCACTTGCTGGCGGCGCTGCGCGCGACCGGCTGCATTGGACAGGAGGCCTTTTACGGCCTTCATCTGTCCGGCGGCACGACGGATTTGCTCAAAGCCGTTCCCGATGCAATGGGACTCGATATCGAACGGGTCGGCGGTACGAGCGACATCAGCGCCGGTCAGTTCATCGACCGCATCGGCGTTGCCCTAGGCCTGCCCTTCCCAGCTGGCGTTCATGTGGATAAAATGGCTCAGACTGCGGCAGTTCCGGCTAAGCCGTCGCACGTGTGGTGCCGGCAGGGAGAAATCAGTTTTTCCGGCCCGGAATCGCAGGGGCAGCGGCGCATTGCCAGGCGCAGCGACACGGCTGCCGAAATATGCAGCTGGACGCTGGCTACGGTCTGGGACGGCCTGCGCCGCATGCTGGACGACAAGGAGGACATGCAGTCTCTCGTCGCCGTAGGCGGCGTCATGTCGAACGCCTATTTGCAGGGCGAATTGGCGGCTTACTGCCGCCGCCGTCATGTCAGGCTGCTGCTGCCTCCGGCCGGCTTTAGCGCGGACAACGGTTCCGGCGCGGCCTTTTGGGCTGCCTGGCAGGAAAGGAAGAGCAAATGAAGTATGCCTCAGTGACAGACGTCGTCCGGCGTATCAAGGACGATATACAAAAAGACTTTCGCCTCCAAAGCGTAGCGATGGAAGGGAATATCATCGGCCTGAAGCGGGCGTCCAACGGCCATTACTACATGAATCTCCACGACGACGCCTGCTCGATCAGGGCCATCTTATTCCGCAATCGTGCCGGGAGGATGATGGACGGCATCCGCGAAGGCGATCATGTCGTCGTCATCGGCTCGGTCAACGTATACGAAAAAGGCGGCGCGTTGTCGTTTATCATCGAGCGCCTCTTTTCGCAGGGCATAGGCTCGCTGCAGGCCGAATACGAACGGATAAAGAATGAACTGGAGCGGGACGGGTATTTCGACGCCGCCCACAAACAGGCGATTCCCCGCTTTCCCTGGACTGTAGGCGTGCTGACGTCGCGTACGGGCGCCGTGCTTCACGATATCCGCAAGATAGCCGCCGAACGCAATCCCTACGTGGATATCCGCCTGTTTCCCATTCCTGTGCAGGGCGCAGGAGCCGAAGAAAAAATTGCAGCCGCCGTGGCAAAAGCCGGAACGCGCAGGGATTTGGATGTCCTCATTCTGGCGCGCGGCGGCGGTTCCATGGAAGATCTGTGGTGCTTCAACAGTCCCGCCGTCGTCAAGGCTATTTACGGCTCGGCGGTGCCGGTTATTACGGCTATTGGCCATGAGACGGATACGACGCTGGCCGATTACGCGGCGGACATCCGGGCGGCGACGCCGACGCATGCGGCCGAACTGGCTTTTCCCGACGTAGAGGAAATCGAGCTGGACTTGGCGGCCATGAGCCGTCAGGCCTGGGACATGCTGATGGACGCGATTGAAGGGCGGCGCCGCAATACGGCCAACCTGGCCGCCCGCATGCAGCCGAGGCGGTACGGCGCCTTTTTGACGGAAAAACGAGACCGCATCCGCCAGATGGTGCAGACGGGGAGCCGCCGTCTCGACGTGATTTTAGCTGAAAAAGGCGGGCGCATGGCCGGTCTGCAGGCTGCGCTGCAGGCCCTGAACCCGGCGGCTCTCGTGCGCCGCGGATACGGGCAGCTGGAGCAGAAGGGACGCATCGTCGCGGATATCCGCCGGCTGGACAAAGACTGTCCGCTGCGGATACAGCTGGTAGACGGCGCAATTACGACGGAAATCAAAGAGGTAGACATATATGGCAAGAACGACGGATAAACTAAAGAATTTTGAAGCGAACTATGAAAAGCTGGAAGAAGTGGTCAAGGCCCTGGATTCGCCGGACTTGACGCTCAAGGAATCGCTGGACTTATATGAAAAGGCCATCAAACTTTCCGAAGCTTGCGAAAGCGCGCTGGAATATGCCAAACAGCGGGCCCAGGCTCTGGCAGAGATTCACGAACGGGCCGAAGAGGACGATTCGTCAGACCAAACCTTGGAAGAAGGGACGTTAGGCTTATGAATTTTGCAGACTATATGAAGGAACAGAAGGGCCGCATAGACAGCCGGCTGGAAACGCTGCTCCAGACGGACGTGCCGCAGTTTGCCCAGCTGTATAAGGCGATGAATTACAGCCTGCTGGCCGACGGAAAGCGCATCCGGCCGATATTGCTTCTGGCTACGCTGGAAGCCTTGGGCAAGGATTCGGAACCGTATATAGATCTGGCCTGCGCTTTGGAATGCGTTCATTCCTATTCGCTCATCCACGACGACTTGCCGGCCATGGACGACGACGACCTGCGGCGTGGCAAGCCGACGAATCACGTCGTGTTCGGCGAAGGCACGGCGATTTTGGCTGGCGACGGCCTGCTTACCTATGCCTTCGAGCTCATGGCGGCGCAGACCCATATCGACGCGGCTAAATTGGCGCGGTGCATCGCCATCTTTGCCCATGCGGCCGGACCGGCCGGCATGGTAGGCGGCCAGGCCTTTGATCTGGCGTCGGAAGGCAATACGTCCATCGGCCGCGAAGGCTTAGAGCTTCTCCACTATTCTAAAACCGGCATCATTTTTAAAGCGGCGATTGAATTGGCAGCTGTACTGGGCGATGCCGGCGAAGCGCAGAAAAAAGCTCTGGATACATACGCCTTTTACATGGGCCTGACCTTCCAGATTACCGACGACATTCTCGATGTCGTCGGCGACGAAGCTTCGCTGGGGAAACCTGTCGGCAGCGATGCAAAAAACGACAAGGCTACGTATGTTACGATTTTTTCATTAGACGAAGCGCGGCGCATGGCGGAGGAAGCGGCGGAAAAAGCGACGGCCGCCGTAGAACCGCTGGGACCGAAGGCTTGGTTCCTGCGGGACCTCGTGTCGCATATGCTCGTCCGTACGAAGTAAGGAGAGGAAAGTATGCAGCAAAAAGAACGGCTCGACGTGCTGCTCGTCGAACGAGGGCTGGCGGAAAGCCGGGAAAAGGCAAAGGCTGCTATTATGGCAGGCCTCGTATTCGTTAAAAATCAGCGCGTCGACAAGGCGGGAACGAAGATTTCCGTCGACGCCGAAGTAGCGGTGAAGGGCAATCCCATTCCCTACGTCGGCAGAGGCGGATTGAAGCTGGAAAAAGCGATGGAAACCTTTCCTATCGACCTGACGGGCGTGACGATGATGGATATCGGCGCGTCGACAGGCGGGTTTACGGACTGCGCCCTGCAGAACGGGGCGGCCAAGGTATTCGCCGTCGACGTGGGGTACGGCCAGCTGGCCTGGAAACTGCGCACGGACGAACGGGTCGTCAATATGGAGCGGACTAATATCCGCAACGTCACGGTAGAAGACATCGGCGAGCCCGTCGATTTTATTTCCATCGACGTGTCGTTTATTTCCCTGCTCAAGATCATGTCGGCCGTCGCGCCGCTGCTGGCTGACGGAGGCTCCATGGTCACGCTGATCAAGCCCCAATTTGAAGCGGGGCGCGAGCATGTCGGCAAGGGCGGCATCGTCCGGGACAGCGGCGTGCACCGCGACGTCATCCGCCGCGTGACCGACGGCATTGCAGCCTGCGGCATATCGCCCCTGGCCCTGACCTTTTCACCGATCAAAGGGGCCGACGGCAATATCGAATATTTGCTGTACAGCAAAAAAGGAGGGGCCGTCCGCAATGAAATAAGCGACGATGTAATCGAAGACATCGTAACCCGTTCTCATGAAATGTAGGTGATAGCGTATGCGCATTGGCATATTTCCCAATCTGGTAAAACGAGAGAGCGCCGATATCGTCCGGCAGATCATCGCGATTTGCGAGGACCAGGGCGTCGAATACTACTTGCCGGCCTATGTCGGCGAAAGCCGGCAGGCGCTGTACCGCCATATCGGCGCGTCTCATTTGCGGCCGCAGAAAAAAATATACGAATCCATCGACGTGGCTATGGTGCTCGGCGGCGACGGCACGATTCTGAAAATGTCGAAGCAGTTTGCCGAGGCCGGCGTGCCGATTTGCGGCGTCAACCTGGGCTCCCTGGGCTTTTTGTACGAAGTGGAGACAAGTACCTTGGAGCAGCGGATTGCAGACCTCATCGCCGGCCGGTATTTCATGGAGGAGCGCATGATGCTTCAGGCTGATTTGTGCTACGAAGACGGCACATGTCAGCATCTGCCGCCGGCGCTGAACGATATTGTCATCGGCCACGGCAACGTAGGCAAGCTGATCCGCGTCGACATGAGCATTAACGGGCAGTTTATCCAGCAGTTTCCCGGCGACGGCCTCGTCGTGTCGACGGCGACGGGCAGCACGGGCTATACCTTTTCCAGCGGCGGCCCCATCGTCTCCCCCCAGGTCAAGTGCATCATGGTGACGCCCATCTGCCCGCACCTGCTGCTGAAAGTGCCGCTGGTGCTAAGCGACAGGGACGAGCTCAGCTTTACCGTCGACAACAGCCGCAACAGCGTCCGCATTTCCGTCGACGGCATGATGGACCAGGAGCTGCTGCGCTCCGCTGTGCTTCACGTCAAAAAATCCGACGACGTGCTGAACATCGTGCGGTTTAACCAAAGCTATTTTTACGGCAATTTGTTTAAAAAGATGATGGGAAATGAGTAAATGAAAGCATATCCGTTTAAAAATGTCGTAGCTATGTCCCACATGCTGCTGCAGCCCTACGTGCCGGAGGCGCAGGTCCTCGTCGATATGACCTGCGGCAACGGGCACGACACGGCTTTTTTGGCCTCCTTGATGAAGGACGACGCCGTCTTGTATGCCTTTGATATCCAGAACTGCGCTGTCGCCAGGACGAAAGAGCGGCTGGACAGCCTGGGCTTGTCCCATAAGACCGTCGTGTATCGTCAGGGGTCTCACGACGACTTAGTCGGGCACATTGCCGAGCCCATTGATATCGCCGTGTTTAACCTGGGATATTTGCCTTCGGGGGACCATGGGATTCATACGAAAAGTGAAACGACGATAAAAGCTATAAAAATATGCTTGCATAAAATTGCGATAAATGGGATAATTATGATAGCGGCCTATCCCGGCACCGAGGCCGGGGCTCAGGAGGAAAAGGCTCTTCGCCGTTTTCTCCAATCCGTGCCGCAGCGGGAATTTGACGTGTCCCTGTGGCAGCCAATCAACCAAATACATTGTCCGCCTGTTTTATATATTGTACAGAAAAGAGGGTAAGCTAACATGAAACGATTTCGCTATACGAAGATAAAGGAAATAGTGCAGTCCCGTCCGATTGAAACGCAGGAAGAGCTGGCAAAAGCCCTGCAGGAAGAAGGGATTGAAGTCACGCAGGCGACGGTGTCGCGCGATATTAAAGAACTCATGCTCATCAAGGTTCCGACCAGTGACGGCCATTATCGGTACGCCCTGTCGCCGGAACAGAACATGCTCATGTCCAAAAACCGCATGGCCCGCCTGTTCCAGGATTCTATCGTCCGCGTCGACTCGGCCTTTAACCAAATCGTCGTTCATACGCTGCCGGGCTCGGCCAGCATGGTGGCTTCGGCTATCGACCACGCGAAATGGGAAAGCATTATCGGGACCTTAGCCGGCGACGATACGATTCTCATCATTACGAACAACGCGGAAACGGTGCCGCAGCTGGTAAAATTAATCGTGTCGCTGATGAAAGAATGAGGCGCTTATGCTGCAATCGCTGCACATACATAATTTTGCGTTAATAGAAGATCTGCAGCTTTCTTTCGGCGAGGGCATTACGATTTTTACCGGCGAAACCGGCGCCGGCAAATCTATTCTTCTCGATGCAATCGGCATGTTGGCGGGAAAACGCGCTTCAGCATCGTTCGTGCGGCAGGGCACGGACGCCTTTCGTGTTGAAGGCGCGTTCTTTTTTTCTGTAATAGACGAACATTTGGCCCGTCTGCTGGAAGAAAACCACATCGAATGCGACGACGGCCAGCTTGTCATCTGCCGGCAGTTTTACCGCAGCGGCAGGGGTACGACGCTGGTGAACGGCACGCTGGTGCCGACTGCCGTCGTCAAGCGCATTGGCGAATACCTTCTCGACATACACGGCCAGTTCGACAACCGCCTCATCTTTGACCCGGCCTACCACGTCGGCATACTGGATTCGCTGACGCCGGAGCTGCAGCAGGAGCGGCGCCGGTATGACGAAATGTACGGCGCGTGGCGTTCCCTGTGCCAGCAGGCGCGGAAGCTGCAGCACGACGAAGGCGAAAAGGCGCGCATGACCAGTATTCTCGATTTCCAAATCAAGGAAATTGAAAGCGCCCAGCTGCAAATCGGCGAAGACGACGAGCTGGAAAAAAAGGTGCGCGCCGCATCTCATGCCGAGCATATTAAAGACAATTTGAAGGAAGCTGTATTTTGCCTGGAAGGGGGCGAACGGCAGAAGGGTATCGTCGAACAGCTGGAGACAATACATCGCTGCCTGGAAAAGGCCTCCGCCTACGATACGGCCTTTGCCGACTTGGCGTCTAAGGTGGAAACGCTGTCCTATGAGGTAGAAGACGTGCACGACGGACTGATGCGGTATGCCGATTCCTTTGAGTTTGACGAACGGGCTCTCGATGCTATGCAGTCCCGCTTGGCGGCAATCGACAAGCTCAAGCGGAAATACGGCCTTACGATTGCAGAAATACTGGCCTTTTTGGCCAAAGCCAAGGGCGAATACGAACGGCTCGACCAATCGGAAAGCCTGCTGGCGGAGCTTCAGGCTAAAATCAAGCGGCAGGAACAGGGCCTGCGGCGACAGGCCGAACGGCTGCTTTTGCTGCGGCGGGAAGCGGACGCCTCCTTTCGTCAGGCCATGGAAGAGACCCTTCATCAATTAGGCATGCCGAACAGCCGCATCGCCTTTCACATCGAGCCTATGGAAAAAATCCTTCCTGACGGGGCGGCTTCCATCGAATTGTATTTCTCGGCCAATACGGGCGAAGCCATGCAGCCTCTGGCGAAAATCGCCTCGGGCGGCGAAATTTCCCGTATTGCCCTGGCGCTGAAATCGAGCGCGGCCTCGGCCGGCGGGCAGACGATGATCTTCGACGAAATCGACGTCGGCATCAGCGGGCAGACGGGCTTGAAGGTAGCCGAGCACATCCGGCGCCTGGGACGGGACAATCAGGTATTGTGCATTACCCACCTGCCGCAGACAGCGGCCATAGCCGACCATCATTATTTCATCTATAAGAGGGAAGCAGACGGCCGGACCGTTTCGCAAGTTCGCCCGTTGTCGGCAGAAGACCACGTCTTGGAAATCGCCCGCATGTTTGCCGGCGACGACGCGACGGAGGCCAGCATCGAGGCGGCCAAGCAAATCGTGCGGCAGGTGCGGAACGACAAGATTTAAAGTGATTCTATTGACGAAATTGCATAATAGGTATATATTAATGGTAATCTTTAATTAAGTAAAATTAGGATGGTGAACAATCATGATTCGCGTATTGGTAAACGGCGCGGACGGCCGCATGGGAAGCCAGGTCGTCAAAGCCGTATATGAAGATAAGGATTTAGAATTTGTCGGCGGCGTCAGCGTGACGAATATCGGCAGAGACGCCGGCGAACTGGCCGGTGTCGGTACGCTGGGAATCGCTATCCGCAAAGGCTTAGGCCAGGCTCTGGACGACATCAAGCCGGACGTCGTCGTAGATTTTACGACGCCTAAGGTTATCTTTGAAAACGCCAAGACCTGCATTGAACACGGCATCAACATGGTCGTCGGCACGACGGGCCTGACGGCGGAACAGCGCGGCGAATTGGCTGTCTTGGCGGAACAGCGCAAGACGAGCATTTTCATTGCGCCGAACTTTTCGATCGGAGCCGTCTTGATGATGAAGCTGTCGGAGGAAGTTGCGCCCTATCTTCCCGATGTAGAAATCATCGAGCTTCACCATAATAATAAGCTGGACGCTCCGTCCGGCACGGCCATCATGACGGCTAATAAAATCGACGCGGCCCGTAAGGCTGCCAATGCCCAGCAGGCTCCGGATAAAACGCACGAAAGCCTGGACGGCGCCCGCGGTGCAAAAGTGGACGACATTCCTATTCACAGCGTCCGCCTTCCCGGCTATGTAGCCCATCAGCAGGTACTGTTCGGCGGCTACGGTGAGCTGCTGACGATCCGGCACGATTCTGTCGACCGCAAATCGTTCATGCCCGGAGTCATTTTGGCTGTGAAGAAGGTAAGCTCGCGGCCGGGCCTGACCTTTGGCTTGGAAAATTATTTATAAGACGTAAGATGTTGGAGGGGTTTTTAGTATGGCAAAAGAACCGGTAGTAGCGATTTTAGGCGCCACAGGTGCAGTTGGACAAGAATTTATCCGCCTGATTGAAGAACGAAATTTTCCGTACAGCAAGCTGAAGCTGCTGGCGTCGGCCCGTTCGGCAGGCAAGACGCTGACCGTTAACGGTCAGGAATACACGATAGAAGAAGCGAAGCCCGAATCTTTCGACGGCGTAGATATCGGCTTGTTTGCCGGCGGTTCTATCAGCAAGACCTTGGGGCCTGAAGCTGCTAAACGGGGCTGTATCGTCATCGATAATTCCAGCACGTTCCGCATGGATCCGGACGTGCCCCTTGTCGTTCCTGAAGTCAATCCGGAAGACATTGCCTGGCATAAGGGCATCATAGCCAATCCGAACTGCTCGACGATCATCATGCTCATGGCCTTGAAGCCAATTCACGACTTGTCGCCGATCAAAAAGATTATCGTCAGCACCTATCAGGCCGTGTCCGGCGCCGGCAAAGAAGGCATCGATGAGCTGCAGGAAGAAACGCAGGCCTACCTCAAGGGCGAAGCCATGAACCCGCAGATCCTGCCGAGCAAGAGCCTGCCGAAGCACTATCCCATCGCGTTTAACCTGATTCCGCAGATTGATAAATTCATGGAAAACGATTATACGAAGGAAGAAATGAAGATGGTCAATGAAACCCATAAGATGCTTCACGACGATACTATCGCCATTACGGCGACAACCGTCCGCGTTCCCGTTTTCCGCAGCCATGCCGAATCCATTTACGTAGAAACACAGGATGAATTGACTGTCGACGCGATCCGCAAGGCTATCGACGCCTTCCCGGGCGCGCAGGTACAGGACAATCCGGCCGAAATGGAATATCCCATGCCCATGTATACGTCGGAACAATACGACTGCTACGTAGGCCGCATCCGCAAGGACCTGTACAATCCCAAAGCCGTCAACTTGTGGGTATCGGGCGACCAAATCCGCAAGGGCGCCGCACTGAACGCCCTGCAGATCGCCGAATATATGCTGGCTCGTGATATGGTAAAGTAGAGAGGAGCGAATTGGTATGTTAACATTTGGCAACGTTATCACGGCTATGATTACGCCGTTTCATGAAGACGAGTCCGTCAATTACGAAGGCGCCGTCAAATTAGCACAGTATTACTGCGAAAACGGCTCCGATGGCATTCTCGTAGCCGGTACGACCGGCGAAGGCGCTACGATGACGGAAGAGGAAAAATTAAAGCTCTTTACGGACATCTCCGCCGCCGTAGGCGATAAAGTGATGGTCATGGCCAACGTAGGCACGAACAATACGGCGCAGACGATCGAATTCATGAAAAAAGCGGAAAAGACGGGAGTAGACTGCTTCCTGGCCATCGTTCCCTATTACAACAAGCCGAATCAGGACGGCTGCTACGCCCACTTTGCGGCCCTTGCGAAGGCGACGGATATGCCGATTCTGATCTACAATGTACCGGGCCGTACGGGCGGCAAGATTGAAGCGGCTACGGTCGTCAAGCTGGCCCATGACTTCAAGAATATCGTCGGCATCAAGGAAGCCAGCGGCGATTTGAACGCAGCTACGACGATTGCCCGCGACACAGACGATGATTTCTACGTATACAGCGGCGAAGATAACCTGACCCTGCCGATTTTGTCCGTCGGCGGCTGCGGCGTTATCAGCGTTGCGTCCCATATCATCGGCAAGGAGATGAACGAAATGGTTCAGGCCTATAAAGACGGCGACATCAAAAAGGCCATGGAACTGCATCAGAAATACCTGCCGGTTATGACGGGTATCTTCTGCACCGTAAACCCGACGCCGATCAAGGCCTGCTGCAACATGCTCGGCCTGCCGGCCGGCGCATTCCGCCTGCCTATGGTAGACGCCAGCCCGAAGGTAAAAGAATTCTTAACGCAGATGATGAAGGATGCCGGCGTCATGTAACTGGAAATCATCAATACGATGGAGCAAATGGGGAAGGAGCGCCGCTCTTTCCCCATTTTATATAAAAAACGTATTGACAAATGAAAAAAAATTTACTATACTATATAAGTCGTTAAGATATGACTCGGTAGCTCAGCTGGATAGAGTGACTGACTACGAATCAGTAGGTCTAGGGTTCGAATCCCTACCGGGTCACCATAGCAATGCTACTCGAACACCCTGTCAACATTTTGTTGACGGGGTTTTTGAGTATATTGGGGACAGAATGGTAATTGTAGTAAATCTCTACCTTGTCTCCGGTAATGACGATACGACGGATAAAGGCTTGGAATGTATCAAGTTTATATCTGTCATTTTTCTTTACCATTTCTTTCAAAAAATATTCAACAGCTTCGGCCGTAATCTTAAAGCCTGTATCTAGTTTTGCCATTTCCAGCTGTGTTTTTAGTCCTGCGAGCTCATCTTCGTACTGGCGGATATTCCGGGCGATGGTGTCGGAAATAATACCGGATTCGACGGCGCGGATCGAGTTTTGCAGGCGTTTTTCTACATCGCCGATGAGTACTTCTAAGCGTTTGACTTCGGCAGCCTGCGGGGCGTTTTCCTGCGCTTTAACGGCCTGCTCGGCGATGCAATGCAACGCTTCAGGACTGCTGAGTATCTGCACAGTCGTATCGAGGACGAGTTTTTCGAGCTTATCGCGGTTTACGCTACGGGACGAGCAGATGATTTTTTCTCGCCGGGCTTTTTCTTTGCTGTTGTTTTTACTAGAACAGCGGTAATAATGGTACATCGCCCCGCTGCGGGAACGGCCGGCCATGCCTGTCATAGCCATGCCGCATATACCGCAGTAGATTTTACCTGTCAGGGCATATGCATCGGGACATCTGCGCTGAACGACTTCTTTCCCGGAATTCTTTTTGCGGGCATTGAAAATAGCCTGGGCAGCCTGGTACGTCGTATCGCTGATGATCCGCGGCGCGAAGTCGGGATATTCTGTGCCGCCCCATGAAAAAGTGCCGGTATAAATTTTATTTCTCAGCACGCGGCTCAGGCTGTTGCGATTAAACCGCGTGCCCATCGTTGTGCGGTAATTGTGCTCGTTTAAATAGTCGATAATCTGCGGCACTGTTTTCCCGGCAATAAATTGTTTGTAGCTGCTTGTGACGGCCGCGGCGCCGGCGGGATCTATGGCCAGGGTTCCGTCTTTTTTCGTGCGGTAGCCCAGCGGGACTAAGCCGCCAGTCCATTTTTTCTCAAGCAGATTATCAGTCATGCCACGCGTGACCTTTTGGGACAGCTCGGCGCTGTAATATTCAGCGTAGCCTTCGATGACCGATTCCAGGATAATGCCGGACGGGTCATCGCGGATGTTTTCTTTTGCCGATAATACGCGGACTCCGTTTTTCTTCAGTTTGTTTTTATAGACTGCGCTGTCATAGCGATTCCGGGAAAAACGGTCCAGTTGATAGACGAGGACATATTCAAAAACCCCCTTTGCACTGTCAGCAATCATACGTAAAAAATCAGGCCGTTTATCGGTTCTAGCTGACATAGCGCGGTCGATGTACGTGCCGACGATTTTAATATCGTTAGCTTCTGCGAAGGCGGTGCACTCGCGGATCTGGCCTTCGATACTTTCTTCTCTTTGCTTGTCGGACGAAAAACGGGCGTAAATAACAGCTAATTTAGACATAAAAATAAGCCTCCTTTATGTATGGTGAATAAAGGGGCTCATATGCTATAATAATAGACGTAATCAGCCCCTTATTGGCTAAGGTTTGATTATATTTGCCGAACAGTATTGGTAGTACTATCGGCGCTTCCCGTCATCGTGTTGGTAGCACGGTGGCGGGATTTTTTTTATTGCTTGATAATTTCGATGTATCGTTCTAATTCGGCCTTTTCGTATTCGGCGATGAGCGATACCATCTTCTCTGGATTTTTATTGTCGGCGTGGTAAGCGTCGAAACAATCGTAATACTTGCGGCGGTCTGTAAATTTGATGTCGACGGGAAGCAGGCCGTTTTTTATCAGCTCGAAATTCAGCAGTAGGCGTCCTGTGCGGCCGTTACCATCAATAAATGGGTGGATGGATTCAAATTCGAGGTGAAGCAGGGCGACGGCTTCAATGATGTGCTTTTCCTGTTTCCACGATTCATACTGCCGGATCAGCTGCTCGACGGCCGGCTGCACCATATACGGCTGCGGCGGCGTATGGAGCGCGCCGAGGATACGGACAGGAACGTTTCGATACTTGCCGCGGTTTTCCCGGTCGTTCATCAGGACGAGGGAATGGATCGTCTTGACCGTTTCTTCTGTCAGTGGCGTATTATGCGATGCCAAGTCGATGATGTAATAGAAAGCGTCCTTGAAGCCGATGATGTCGAGATGGTCGCGCAGGGGCTTTTCGGCAATGGTAATGCCTTCCTGCAGGATAAGAGCCGTCTCACGAAGGGTGAGGGTGTTGCCTTCGATGGCGTTGGAATTGTATGTCGTTTCGATGATAAATTCATCACGCAGCCGCTGCAGCTCGGCCTTACTTAGTGGGCGCAGGCTTCGTAGTGTATTTTTTAGCGTGTCGATTTCGGTTAAGATATTTTTCATTTGTTTTCTAAATCCTTTTACGCACTCACATAATGATAGAAAAAATTGAATTTTCCTACATCGCAGTCTTCGGTGTTTCGGCGGACCATTTCTTCTAATAGCGTCGCCTGGGCTTCGGCGGAAAAGTCGTTGCCTTCGATATGCGTCAGCTCGTGGACGACTTCCTTGATGGCTTCTTCGCGTGGTAAATGATCGTTGACGATAATCGTATAGGTGCCGTCGTCGTTAGGCGTGGTCATGGCTTTTACGTGCGGCGTAAGACGGGTTATAACGATGTTTATGTTCACTTATTGCGCCCCTTAATTTTCAGGTAATTTACATAATCAGCAGCCTGCTGCATCTCTTCGGGGGTTAAATCCTTGGCCGCCGAAAACAATATCTTCATGTCCGGATCGGTACGCAGCTTTTCCGCCAACTCTGCCGTTTCCGGATCGGTGTAGTAGCCGTTGCCAAAGGATTCACGACTGGAGCGCTCCATCGGAACGTCATAACCTATTAGCCAGGTAGGGTCAACCCTTAAAGCTTCTGCAATTAAATCTACCTTATCTTGTTTTGCTTTGTATTCGCCCTTCAAGTAAGCATTTATAGATGGTTTACCAATTCCAGTTTTTTCATGTAATTCAGTTTGGCTTACTTTTCTAATATCCATTGCTTCTTTTAATCTTTTAGCAAAATTTGATATTTTCATGATTAAACTCCCTTCTTATATTTTAGATAATACTATATAAGTTCAGAAAAGGCAATAAAAAATTCAGAAAAACTATAAAACTTTTCAGAAAATCTTAAACTAAGTATTGACTAATTAGATGCCCCGTGATAATATTAGTTCAGAAATTCTGAAAAGGAGGTGTAAAGATGGCTTATGACTACAGCAAATTACGGGGACGCATAAAAGAAAAATTTGGTACTCAAGAAAACTTTGCGGCGGCGTTAAAGCTTAGCGCAACAGCGTTAAGCCAGCGTCTTAATAACGTCAATAAGTTTACCCAAGATGAAATAGTACTGGCCTGTCATCTTTTACAAATACGGGATGCGGATGCGTTCGACTATTTTTTTACCCGCAAAGTTCAGAAAAACTGAATCAAGAAGTTTTGCCGTAGAGGAGGTTAGAACATGAAAATGTCGAAACGATTACAACTCAAGATTAAACACGCCGAACTTGTCAAACAAGGCAAGTACGACGTGGCATGGAAGATCTTCAGCCTGCTGAAACGCGGCTCCCTCACGTTAGGCTGGGGCAACGATGCCAGCTATGAAGCAGATATTATCTGCGAAAAGCTGGGGGTTCCATGCAAAGTCAATCGCCGCTGGGGCACTGCGACGTATACCGTATAGGAGGCGGTAGAGATGGAAAAAGAAAAAATCCAACAGTTTTTTGAACTGCTGGACGGCGTTACCGAAAGTGAATGGCGGATTTTAAGTCGTAAAGCTGACATGCTTTACGAGATGAAGGCTTCAACAAATAAGTTGCACATGACAGGGCGTGCTGTGGCCTATATGACCGATGATACAGTAAAGACCTTATCTGTGTTGGATGGTATAAAATCAGAGGCCGAGCATACGTTTTAAGTAGTTCGAAGCGATTTCTTTTACTATTTCAAATGAAACGGAGATGCCGATATTTCGCAGTTCTGCTAAGGTATTTTGCCATACAGTATCGTTTCGTATCGCATCAAGATAATTATGGCCTTCCAATGTAAGCCTGTTGATACGTTCATCATCGTATTTGCGAGTATCCGGAGTCCAGGCGATCGTAAGTCCTCTGACTTTAAGAAAGCCAGCCTCAGCTAATAAATCAAGCTGATAGGCTACTAAATCGGGGTCCACATGGTATTTATCTGCAATGGCGTAGACCGTTAACGTATCGGACGGTGCAGCTTCCGTTTCTAGCAAGATGTTGCGAATTAAATTCAAATCTCGCTTCATTTTACTCACATCCTTTTTATTTTCAGTATATCACGAACGGAGTAATGCAATGGAACAATTTATTAGAGACATTATCGAGTTTTTCCGCGACCCGGAGAACGTAAAGGCCTTCGAGGAGTGGGAGGAGTGGGAGAAACAGCAGAAAGCCGGTGAAGCGTCATGACGTACACACTGGCGGATTACGTCCGCGACCACGGCCGGCCGCCGCGCAGGTACATCGCCCGCGGCACGCCGGCAGCGGACAGCATTTACGAAACCGTGCACTGGCCCCGGCCGCTGATGCGGTACTGGCGGCGGCATGTGTATGACGGCAAGCCCGTGCGGCTGCCGGACGGGCGGATCGTAAAGAGAGGTGATACGGTGTGATGGACGACATCGATGTTACTACGGTTTCCAAACCTGCCCAGACGGGACCGTGGCTTGTCTGCACAGATATGACAGCTATTGAGTTGCCAGACGGCAGAGTTCTGACGATTAAAACGTATGAAAGCGGAGGTAAAACACCATGAAACAGTACAAGGATTCCCGCGGATGGCTCTATCAGGTTATGCCTGGACTTGAAGGCTGTGCTTTTAAAGGTTGGTATTTGCAACCGGGTATGTTGTCGTGGCGACATATGCCACAGCTGCCATGGCGGAATACCAAAAAGGACGCGCAAGCCGATTTAGACGCTTATGCGCGAAAGAAAGGATGGGAAGAGATTGAATAGAAACGAAAAAGCCGCCATGCTGGCGGAACTGAAAGCGCTCATGAAAGAAGCGCATCAGGAAGCCCGCAAACCGACTCTCGGTATGCTCGGCGGGGTCAGCATCAGGGCCGTACAGGCGCAGCGTGTCGTCAACGCGGTAAAGCATGTATTGTCTGTGGGCCTTGAGTACAGCATGTCACGTAAAGAGGTACAAGATTTATTGGAAGACCTGAACCGTGAGGCGTTAGATGAAGTTAAACAAGAAATGGAGGAACAGGAACATGCGCAATGAAGCGGACGACTACAAGATGATTGACCGGGCGGCCGGCGTGGCGTTTTCAAACCTGCAGAAGCCCGTCGTGCCGGCATGGGTTAATAAAGACCCGGTTACGGGTGATACGAAGTACTATCCAGTTCCCAATCCGGAAACGTTCAACGGTTTGTCGGTCAAGAACTGGCAGTACGTTATGCAGCTGGAAGAGGATGCCCGTAAACTGCAGGGGTTAGCACTGTTTCTCGGCGGGCTGCTTGTATTGTTCACAGTCGTGGCCTGTATCATGTATCAGGCTGGATGGATTATTCACTAGGAGGTATCTATGACGAATAAGATTAAGCTTGTCTATGTAGCCCATCCATACGGCGGCAAGCCAGAGAATGCGGAGGCTGTACAAAAGATTATTGAAAGCCTGGTATCGGGGGACCATCCGCTGGTTGCGGAAAAGAAGGCAAATGACAATATACCGGTGTATGACATGCCGTCTACTATTGTCGGCGTACCGGTAGAGGATTTACTTCATGCTGTATACGTGTCGCCAATCCATCAGCAGGGATTTATGTATACCGGCACGCCGTATTTGACGGGACTGCAAAAGTGCTTGCAGCTGTTGAAGCGCTGCGATATATTGCTCCTCTGCGGCGATTGGCAGCAGTCTAAGGGCTGTATGGCAGAGTTCGCCCATGCCATGAATTTGGGCATCAGTATTATTTTTGAGAATGCCAATGACTACTATGACCTTATTTGACAACGAAACGAGCCGTCCCCTGTTGGCGCAGAAGACGGCTCATATATAAAAAACTGTAACCATGGGTATTGTAACACAAAGGAGTGCCATATGTCAGTAAAAATCAGAAGTTT
>NZ_NQXW01000040.1:0-4380 GCF_002287425.1 Megasphaera sp. ASD88
TTGTATATCTTACCAGACTCGTCCGAGCTTGTCAAGCACTTTTTTTGAAGTTCTTTTCAAGCGAACCGGCTATCCGGCCTGCCGCGGCGCCCTGCCGCAACAGCTTGTTTAGTATATCCTCTTTTCGCCCTGTTGTCAAGGAAATTTTTCTGCAAATTTTACAAAACGTCGCAAAACGGGAAAAGGCGGCGGGAAACGCCCCTGCCGCCTCGCCGGATGTACTCTTATTCAGCCATTTTATAAATCTTATATATATCGGCCGACGTCAGCTGCCCGAAGCAGCCTTCTTTGACCATATCCCGCTTCGTGCATTTCTTCGCCATGTCCCAATACTGTTCTTCCGTCGGCTGGATGCCCAATCCCGTCAGCGACGTCGGCATGTCGATTTCTTTAAAGAAGGCTTCCATCTTGGCGATGCCTTCCAGGGCCGCCGCTTCCTCGTCTTCAGTCTGCACGTCGAAGACGAGACGGGCTAATTTAGCGAAGCGCCCTACGTCTTTATGCAGGACGTACCGGGCCCAGCTAGGCCAGATAGCCGCCAAACCGGCGCCGTGGGCGACGTCGAACAGGCCGCTGACTTCCATTTCGATATGGTGCGTGCCCCAGTCGCCGCGGCCGTTGCCGCCGTCGAACAAGCCGTTATGAGCGAGGCTGCCGGCCCACATGATTTCAAAATTGGCGTTGTAGTCCTTCGGATTTTCTTTTACGATGCGCGCGTTTTTGATGACGTTGCGGATGAGAGCCGCCGCCATGGAGTCGGTCAGGTCGTCTTCTGCATTCGGGTTGAAGAACCGTTCCAGCACGTGCATGATCATATCGACGTTGCCGCAGGCCATCTGATACGGAGGCAGCGTGTACAGCAGCTCCGGATTCATGATGGCGAAAATCGGGCGAAGGATGTCGTTCTGATAACCGATTTTATACCAGCCCTTTTCGTTCGTAATGACAGAAGCCCAGCTCGTTTCGCTGCCGGCTGCGGCGATGGTCAGAATGCAGCCCAGGGGCACGACCCGTTCCGGGACGGCGCGGCGCAGATAAAAGTCCCACACGTCGCCGTCATAGTAATAGCCCATGCCGACGGCTTTGGCTTCGTCAATAACGCTGCCGCCGCCTACGGCCAAAATGAAATCAATCGATTCCTGTTTTGCCAATGCAATAGCTTCGTGCGTATGCGAAAGGAGCGGATTCGGGTGCACGCCGCCGAAGGCAACATAGGACACGCCGGCGTCTGTCAGGGCCTGTTCCACCCGGTCAAGCAAACCGGAACGCTTGACGCTGCCGCCGCCGTACAGGACCAGCACCTTCGTCGCGCCGTAGCTCTTCACGATATCGCCGACCCGCCGTTCTTCGTCTCGGCCAAAAAAGACCTTTGTCGGCGTATAATAGGTAAAATTATTCATAGTCATCCCTCCATATCTGATTCTGCGTTGTGATGATACCTTCATTATATAAGGTCGTCCCGTTCTGTGCAATGAAAACAGGCGGGGCAATCTGCACGCATACGATACGACCTTGCGCGCCGTATGCAAAAAAAGAGACTCCGCAGAGCCTCTTTTCAGCAGATATTATGCGTCGAACAACGTGTCCTGCGAATCCTCTTCGCCTTCTACGGTGATCGTATCCAACGCAGCGACTTTATCGTCGCCTTCCAGTTTTTGAATCTTGACGCCCGACGTATTGCGTCCCTTCTTGATGCCGATGCTTTCGATATCCGTGCGGATGACGATGCCGTTCGACGTAATGAGCATGAGCTCCTGGTTTTCGTGGACGACTTCTACGCCGACAATTGCGCCGGTCTTCGGCGTAATCTTGAAATTCTTCACGCCTTTGCCGCCGCGCAGCTGTATCTTATAGGCGTCCATATTGTTCCGCTTGCCGAAGCCTTCTTCGCTGACCGTCAGGACCTGGCAGTCCGGCTCGAGCACGTCGGCGCCGATGACGCTGTCCCCTTCGGCCAAGGAAATGCCGCGGACGCCGCGGGTATTGCGGCCCATGGGACGGACGTCGTTTTCATTAAAGCAGATCGCCATGCCCAGCTTCGTCGCCAGAATAATGCGCTGATCTCCCTTCGTCAGGCGCACCTTCGCCAAGTGGTCGCCTTCCATGAGGGAAATGGCGATGAGGCCGTGGCGGCGGACGTTTTTAAATTCCTTCAGCTCTGTCTTCTTGACCAGCCCCTTTTCCGTCGCCATGAACAAGTTCATAGACGGGTCTACCTGGTCCAGGTCGATGAGGGCGTTTACCTTTTCCCCGCTGGCCATCTGCGGCAGGATGTTGATCGCGGCGATGCCCTTGGAGTTGCGGCTGTTCGCTTCAGGGATTTCGTAGGCCTTCAGGCGGTATACGCGGCCAAAGTTCGTAAAGAACAAGACCGTATTGAGGGACGACGTATACAGCAGGTGGTTGACGGCGTCTTCATCCTTCGTGCTCATGCCCTTGATGCCCCGGCCGCCCTTATTCTGCGTATGGTATACGTTGGCGTTGATGCGCTTTACGTAGCCCCGGCGCGTCAGGGTAATGACCATCCGTTCGTTCGGAATCATGTCTTCGATAGCAAAATCGGACGAGTCGGCTACGATTTCCGTCCGCCGTTCGTCGGCAAATTTTTTCTTCGCGTCGAGTAATTCCGTCTTGACGATTTCCATGATCTTATGGTCGTCGGACAGGACGTCGCGCAAGTAGGCGATCCGGTCCTGCACTTCCTTGTATTCCTGTTCGATTTTTTCCCGCTCCAAGCCGGTAAGGCGGCGCAGGCGCATGTCAAGAATCGCCGTGGACTGCTTGTCGCTGAGGCCGAATTTGCTCATCAAGGCCTGTTTGGCGATTTCATCGGTCTGAGATTCGCGAATCGTCCGGATGACTTCGTCGATGTGATCCAGCGCAATGAGCAGGCCTTCCAAGATATGGGCCCGGGCCAGCGCCTTTTCCAGTTCAAATTTGCAGCGCCGCGTAATGACGACCTTCTGGTGGTCCAAATAGTAATGGAGGACTTCCTTCAAGGTCAAGATGCGGGGATGTCCGTCGACGAGGGCCAGCATGATGACTCCGAAGGTTTCCTGAAGCTGCGTGTGCTTGTACAGCTTGTTCAGGACGATGTCCGGGTTGGCGTCGGCCCGCAGCTCGACGACGATGCGCAGCCCCTTGCGGTCCGATTCGTCCCGCAGGGCCGTAATGCCGTCGATTTCCTTGTTGCGCGACAAGTTGGCAATCGATTCGATGACCCGGGCCTTGTTGACCTGATAGGGAATTTCCGTGACGACAATGCGGTTCTTGCCCTTCGCCATGGGCTCGATGGACGCGCAGGAGCGCATCTTGATGCTGCCGCGGCCCGTAGAGTAGGCTTTTAAAATGCCGTCGCGGCCCATGATTTTCGCGCCCGTCGGGAAGTCGGGCCCTTTAATCTTGGTCATGAGCTCGTCCAGGCTCGCTTCGGGATTGTCGATGAGCATGACGCAGCCGTCGATGACTTCTCCTAAGTTATGGGGCGGAATGTTGGTCGCCATGCCGACGGCGATGCCGGCAGAGCCGTTGACCAGCAGATTGGGGATCTTAGACGGCAGTACGACCGGTTCCTGGAGAGAACCGTCGTAGTTAGGCATAAAATCAACCGTATCCTTGTCGATATCTTCCAACATTTCGCCGGTGATCTTAGCCATACGCACTTCTGTATAACGCATGGCAGCCGCGGAGTCGCCGTCGACAGAGCCGAAGTTTCCGTGACCGTCAACAAGAGGGTAGCGCGTGGAGAAATCTTGGGCCAGGCGGACTGTCGCGTCATATACGGAACTGTCACCATGGGGATGATACTTACCTAAAACTTCCCCGACGATACGCGCTGACTTTTTGTACGGCTTGTTCGGCGTCATGCCCGCTTCATGCATGGCGTACAAAATACGGCGGTGAACAGGCTTGAGCCCGTCCCGTACATCAGGCAGTGCGCGCGTAATGATAACGCTCATGGCATAGTCGATGTACGACGTCTGCATTTCGCTTTCCAGACAAACCGGTAATACTTTATCAGATTGTTGTTCGTCCACAATGTCACCTCAAATATAATGTAATAATATAAATACTGGGACGTCCTGCACATATCATTATAGATATATATTTAGGATATCTGTTCTATTATACCAAAAAATCAGCGAAATAGATAGCTCCGCCGAAAAACAGCCCTGGTTAGTGTAAAATAATTGTGGGAAAACTTTACTGCACAAAAGTGAAGAACATATAAAAAGAGAAGGAACTTCTTTGGTGGCGAATTTACAATACAAGTGCAACACCTATAAAAAATGACACATAGGTTTCTGATATAATAATGCTACCAAACAAAATCTATATCTCGGAGGAAACCTATGTGCCACTATCATCATCTTACTCTAT
>NZ_NQXW01000041.1:0-4332 GCF_002287425.1 Megasphaera sp. ASD88
ACTTCTTTACTTGATTATATTCCTTATCATTGTATTTACGGATACCCAGGCGGAACCGGCCCGTCGCGCCGATGACTTCGTTCCAGCGGATACGGAATTTGCCATCGCCCCGCTTAGCATGACCAATTGCGCAGGCAAAGTTAGTAATCTGCCATTCAAATTTCGAGTGCAGGAATAAATTCTGCTGCACAGTCGCCGTTGCCCCGTCTGGCGTCGTCACCTGATAGGTAATCTTTGCCTCCGGGCAGGCCGGCATCTTCTCGCTGCCTTCAAAATAGGCCCGTTCAAAATTGATAATCTTAAAGGGATAATCCCCTTCCGGCAGGATCGTAAACTCCTCTGCCTCTGTGTATTCGTCGTCCCAGCTAAATGCTCTTTCTTCTGCCATATGTTACTACCTCCTTAAAATGGAACTGTATCCCGTTCCCGTAATTCTTTCACGACCTGCACGATCGTGGGAAACGCGGCCACTAAGCAGCCGCTGACAAAATCTTCTGGATAGGCTTCGATAAGCATGTCTTCCGGGAAATATCCCCGCGAAGCAACGGCCTTTCGGATTTCTTCTTCTGTAATCTGTTCTCGTGCCATTAAGTCATACAAAGGCTTTAAATACGCCGGTAGATCCCCTTTCGGTGCAGCAGTCGCCGCTGGTGATGCCTGGGGCGTTTCTTCCTGCATGGATTTCGGAACAGATGGCGGCGGCTCAACTGACGGCGTTGGTATAGGCGCGGGGTCTGCGGACACCGCCTGTATCATACTTGGGATACAATGAGCAATCTGCGCAAACTCAAAGGGCAGGCATTCTGCCAGGCCGTGCCGGTTCTTGGCGTCCCAGTTCGGATGATGACTCGTATACATGACGCGCTGGCCGCCGACGACCTTTGTTTTCTTACTGCTGCCGTCCTTAGAGTCGACCTTATAGACTTCTTCCTTGTAATTAGCAAAGAGCAGCATATCGGCCCATTCCTTGACCATATCGGAAATTTTCTGCGCGCCGGCCTTATTGAGCTTCAGCTCGTACCGGTCGTACGGCGGCTGATCGGGCCGCTCGAATTTCCGTACCATGGCATGAGCCGTCAGCACGACGTTCATGCGTGTATCCACTAAATCCTGCAAACGGTTCAGCAGCCGGCCGAACTCTTCTTTCTCGTACATATATCCCTTGCCATAACCAAAGTCTTCAATGCCGTTATGCTGGTATTTATGGCAGATATATTCGACGCAAAGATGCTCCGCCCAGTCGACCGTATCGATGACAAGCGTCTGATACCCCTGATTGTCATTTTTAAGGGCGTCGATATACTGCATCAGCATAACCCACGACGACGGCCGTTCCAGCCGGTCTACGTCCAAATGGGCTGTACTGCCTTCCGTATCGATGAAGAGCGGCCGGGGAAACCGGGAGGCAAAGGTAGATTTACCGCATCCCTCAGGACCATATAAAACTACTTTTTGAAACTTCTTTATTTTTCCTGATATGATTTTCATATTCTCGCTCCTTTCTTTGAATTTCTTCTATTATTTGCTTGTACTTTTGCAGTAACCCATTGGCAATTATCTGGACTATACCCCTTGTTTACATCAATTCTGTCAATTGTACATTCTCCGTATTTTGCATGGTAATTATATCCATGTTCTAAAGCCCACATACGAAAAGAATTGAAATCATAGCGCCATTCATCGCAAATAGTAATACCTCGCCCACCATAATTTTTATAATCTTTGCGATGAGCATCATAACATCGTTGCTTCATAGCGTGCCATATTCCATACAATCGATCATCAGCACAGCCGTGTTTAGCATAAGTGCGATTGCGCTTGGCTAATTCTTCTGAATGCAAACACCCACAAGAGTGTGTATTACCAGAAAGCAAGTCTCTAGTAGTCACCTCTTTCGTGTTCCCACAATCGCAGTGACATTGCCATAATGGGCTGTTCCATTTAGTTCCAATGCGCCGTATTATTACTAATCTTCCAAAACGCATATGCGTTAAGTCCCGAAAACGGCCCATACCGCATTCCTCCTAAAATAACGACGCATTGACGAGCAACGTATCGACGTCCATTGTCTCCATCAACAGGTTGTATTCACGGAGCCGCGCTTCTTCCTCATATCGTGCCAACTTCGGGCAGGTCAGGATAAAGGCCGGCTTTTCATCTGCCGATTTAGGTCGGCGGATTTCCAATTCTATCTCCACTTCCTGCAAATAGTTACTGCCTTTGATAATATCGATATTTACCGTAAACTGCTGCGGCAGCTGTACCGTACCCTCGCCGTCTTTTGATTTAAAGGCAAAAGTGTAGTTATTGTTATCGATGCGGGAATAGTCTGCCTCGATGTTCTGCACAAACTTGAAGTTCTGCAGATTATACAGCAGCAGTTCCTTATCCGGCACTTCGGGGATCGTATCGCGCCGGCATTTCAAAAAATCGATAAGCTGTTTCTGCGACAGCGGCGCATTCAACACGTCGACCCATTCGTTAAACTGCAGGCTTCTTGCAAACCGGTAGATCACAATGTCCCGGTTCATGTTGATAATGGAATCATCCAAAATCGCATCAAAACCAGTATCATGATAGCCGACAACGGTATGTTCCGAGCCGCGCGCTTCTACAATATCAACAAAGGAATCCGTAGAAAGGGCCTTATATACGGTTCCGGGATAGTTAAAGGGCTCCGTCGCCTTTCCCATGCGGATAATCGCTTCATTTCCTTGCACATTGACGTTCATATTGAGTTTTTGTTCCATGATAGTACCTCCTATGCTTGTTCCTTAGAAAACGGTAAAATAGTGAGTGATTCTTCCGGGTCCTGGGGCTTTTCCGACTGGATCGTAAAGTCGTCGGCATTGAACTGATAGACCGACTGCTTCTTCGCCGATGTCGGCATCTTCACGTCGACGGAGCCGGACATCTTGAGCAGCGTGTCAGAATCCTTCAGCCGGGCAACCTTGATTTTTACCGTAACGACAGCTTCCGATTCGTCATTTTTTAGGCCCTGCAAAATCATGGGATAGCGGCGCATAAATTCTTTGTTCAGCGTGCCGTCACATACACTGTTAAGCGATAACTTTACTTTTTCTTTCATGGTCATGTCCTCCTTTTAAAACGTACCTACCTGCCATTGTTTTGCCGGCGCAGGCGCTGCCGGCGCTGCCTGGCCCTGTACATAGCCATCTTCGATGATGATGCTGCACGTATCGTCCGTGCCGACGCGGGTCGCAATGACCTGCAAGCCCTCCTGTTCCAGCCAGTCCCCGAAGGCTGCCAAGGTGTGGCGGTCCATCTGCTCTAGTTTATCCATCAGGACAAACCCGCATTCCGGATTCAGGCAGCGAATAATGGCTGTAGAAACTTTTAACTGTTCAGCGCCACTCATACAGTCCCATTTCTGGCCCTGATAGGTCAGCTCTCCGTCATTGACAGAAAGGCCGGCCAACGGCATCTGGGCTTTTTCCAGCAAATTCAGCCTTGCTTTACGAACTCCATCGATTTGCGCCGACAAGTCATTGTATTGGCCAGATAATTCGTCTGCTTCCTGCTGGGCCCGTACTTTGTCGGCATTGGCTCGCACCTTGACGTTAATCGCGTCGATATTGGCAATACTCGCTTCCAGCTCTGCCGTGCCTTCGTCCTGCAGTTCCGCAACGGTCTTTTGAGCCGTTTCGAGGTCAGCAGCCAATGTCTCTGCCTGTCCGGTATATTGCGCCAGCTGCGCCTGCAGTTCAGCAATTTTTTCTTCTACCCGGCTTTTATCCTTTAGCATCGTCGCCAGTTGGTCCCGCTTCCGCTGGTTCTCCCCGTTACGGGCCAGGATGTCCTGCTGTCGGCGGATCAGATCTGCCGCGCTGACCGGTTCGTCCGGCGCGTCGGGATAGTATTCCATTTCCTCGACGTGCTTGCGTTTCCGGTCTGCAATGCGGCCAATCTCGAGACGCTGGTTATATAAGGACTGTTCCTGCCGTTCGAGGCCTGCCAGTTCGTCGCCGATACCGATAATCTTCAGCAGCGTATCGGCTTTTTCTTTGTTCGACGCCTGCATAAACTTCGGCAGGTTCAAGGCCAGTTTTTCAATAAAGCTATCTAATAGCCGCTGGCCGGCTTTCTGCCCGGTCGGGTCGATGACATGCAGCGCGGAAGACTTGCCCTTGCGTTCGACGATCAGGCCGTTGCTCAGCTCGATGTGGATACGTGGCGGAATGACGCTTTCGCGCCGCTGGGCGTCCGACGGCCGCAGCTTATCGCCGCCCAAGGCCCAGGCAATAGCATCCAGCACAGAGGTCTTGCCCTGGCCGTTGTTGCCGCCGATGACCGTCAGGCCGGTTTCCGTCG
>NZ_NQXW01000042.1:0-3881 GCF_002287425.1 Megasphaera sp. ASD88
CTGAAGAAGGCATCGACAGCATGGTACTGACGACAGAAGCAGGCACTATCGGCGGCGTACCGGCCGGCGGCCTGAGCTTCGGCGCAGCCACGAACGCCTCGGTTATCCTCGACCAGCCGTACCAGTTTGACTTCTATGACGGCGGCGGCGTAGACCTGGCAATCCTCGGCTTGGCTGAATCGGACGTCAACGGCAACATCAACGTAAGTAAGTTCAACGGCCGTGTAGCAGGCTGCGGCGGCTTCATCAACATCACGCAGAACTCCAAGAAGGTAATCTTCTGCGGCACCTTCACAGCCGGCGGCCTGAAGGAAGAAGTCAAAGACGGCAAACTGGTCATCACGAGCGAAGGCCGGAATAAGAAGTTCCTGAATCAGGTAGAACAGGTAACGTTCAGCGGCGCCTATGCAAATGCCGTAGGACAGCCCGTACTGTACGTCACGGAACGCGCCGTATTCAAGCTGACTCCGGAAGGCTTGGAACTGATCGAAGTGGCACCGGGCATCGACATCGAAAAAGACGTATTGGCATACATGGACTTCAAGCCTATCGTCAAAGACGTCAAGCTGATGGACGCTCGTATCTTTGAAGACAAACCCATGGGTTTGGAACTGTAATAGTATATCCGTAAGGTAAGCAAGGAGGAGATGCAGAAATGGCAAAAGACGTAAAATATGAAGATATTAAGATCGGTGATAAAGCATCTGTATCGAAGACGATTTCCGAATTCGACGTATATGCCTTTGCCGGCGTAACGACGGACTTCAACCCCGTTCACATCAACAAAGAATTCGCTAAGGATTCCATGTTCAAACAGCGCATTGCCCATGGCATGTTGTCGGCAGGCCTGATTTCGGCCGTACTGGGCACGGAGCTGCCGGGCGTGAACACGATTTACATGAATCAGTCCCTCAGCTTCCTGGCACCGGTATTCTACGGTGATACGCTGACCGCGACGGTAGAATGCAAGGAAAAAGACGATGCAAAACACCGCATTATCTTCAAGACGACCGTAACCAATCAGGACGGCAAGGTCGTAACGGACGGCGAAGCCCGCGTCATGAAAAAATAAGTCAAACGCTCGCTCGTATCCGATGTATCCGGACTTAGAAGCCTAAGCCGATGATTCACTGCTTACATGATTCACCGACAACATGTCCGGTTAAGTAAACGAAACCAACCTTTTAAGTGCTTACAAGCTCTTGCCAACTTGTCTAACCCACATGACAGGTTGGCAAGAGTCTTTTTTTTTACAAAATTACTAATGAAGCAGTGAAACACTGTATAAAAAATGGCAATGAGAAGAAGAGGATAGTGCTATATGTGCCGTATATATTGATTTAAATATATGGATATGCGATATAATAGAGGAAGAATGTTCATTTTTGAACAAAAAGAATCATTCCCTTCCTTTTTTCAGCTAGATTAAAAACGCATAATACTTTCTTCGTTTTTTATTGCAGAGAAACAAAAAAGTTTTTTTCTTTTAGAACTGCTACGAGGACTTGAATTAAAGTACAGCATACATGCGTCTATCAGTATTTCATAATAAGGAACAATAGTGTCTGAAATAGACTTTTTATACTTTTTTTCATTCAAGGAATGCAAAGGAAGTCAAAGAATATGGGATAAAATAGCTCTTGAGACGTAAAGCGTTTTACAAGCGAAGAATGAAATTATTTCATATATTAAATGAAGACAGACCATTTTACTTTGCTGAAATGGAAATGCTATGATGAATGTGTAGAATGCATTTTTAGATTTCAATATCCTGAATATTAAGAATGCATTAGCCATGGCTGTTTTATTTTTTAGTCCTTTTAAGTTCTAATTGTCACAAAGTTATAAGGAGTTGAGAGTACACATGGATTTTAACATTCTCGTCATCTTACTCAGCTTGATCGGCCTGATAACGTTCGCATACCGCGGCTTCTCCGTTATCATGATGGCCCCGATCATGGCTATCCTGGCGGCTACGCTGACTGGTTTAGACCTCATGCCTTCATACACCGAATTATTCATGGGTAAAGCCGTAACGTACATCAAATCGTACTTCCCGGTATTCATGTTAGGTGCTATTTTTGGTAAGGTCATGGAAGAAACGGGTCTTGCCCGTGGTTTGGCCAGCGCTATCATCAATGGCTTGGGCAAAGAACCTACAAAAGCCGTTATTTCTATCGTATTGGCCGGTTCGATCCTGACCTACGGCGGCGTTCTCATGTTCGTCGTTGTATTCGCAGTATATCCGTTCGCAGCAGCCCTCTTTAAAGAAGCTGACTATCCGAAACACCTGATTCCGGCCTGCATCGCTTTGGGTGCATTTACGGCTACGATGGACTGCTTGCCCGGTACTCCGCAGATTCAGAACATTATCCCGACGACATATTTCGGCACGAACCTTTATGCCGGCCCGCTTGCTGGTATCATCGGCGCCGTCATCATTTATGGCGTTGGCGGTTTCTTTATTATCCATCGTTTGAAATCCTGCATCGCTAAAGGCGAAGGCTATGGCAATCATACGCTGAACGAACCTGTACTGGACCCGAACGCAAAATTGTTCTCCTGGCAGGTTGCTTGCCTCCCCTTGCTGACTGTATTGGTCGTTAACTTCGTCGTTACGGAATTCGTTGCTTGGAATCCTGATATCCTCGTTCCCTTCCAGCACATGAAGGGCGTTCCCCTCGTAGCTGCTAAAGTGCAGAACGTAGTTAGTATCTGGGCTTTGATCATCGCTCTCGTATGCGGCATTATCGTCGCTTTGATTGCTGGCTGGCGCGAAGTTAAGACTGTAGATAGCATGTCCAAGATCCTCAATGCCGGTGCTATCGGTTCCCTGCTCGCTATCATGAACACGGCATCCGAAGTTGGTTATGGTAACGTTATCTCCCAGCTCCCGGGCTTTGCTGAAGTAGCAGGCTTCCTCATGAGCATTCATATCGGCGGCACGCCGCTCGTATCCGAAGCTGTCAGCGTAACGGTACTTGCTGGTATTACAGGTTCTGCTTCCGGCGGTATGGCTATCGCTTTGGAATTAATGTCCCAGGATTGGCTCGCTTGGGCACAGTCCATCGGCATGGGTCCGGAAATCCTCCACCGTGTTGCTTCCATGGCTTCCGGTGGTTTGGATACCTTGCCTCACAACGGCGCTATCATCACGCTGCTCGCAGTTTGCGGCTTGACGCATAAAGAATCGTATAAAGATATCTTCGTAATTACGGTACTGAAGACCTTCACCGTATTCGTCATCATCTTTATCTATTCTGTAACAGGGCTTCACTAAGATACATCAACATATACAAACATCTGTAAGGTTTGAGATGTAACACAAAAGGAGATGCTCATCATGGCAAAATTTGTAACGGCTGCTGAAGCAGTGCAGCAAATTAAAGACGGCGCAACGATCGCAACGAGCGGTTTCGTCGGCGGTTTGATTCCTGAAGCTGTATTGAAAGAAATGGAAGCTTCCTTTAGAGCTAACAATACGCCGAAAGACATGACGGTTATCTATGCCGCAGGCCAGGGCGACAGCGGCGAACGCGGCCTGAACCACCTCGGCGACGAAGGCATGCTGAAACGTATTATCGGCGGTCACTTCAACCTGACACCGCGTTTGGGCGAATTGGTAAATAACAATAAAGTAGAAGCCTACAACCTGCCGCAGGGCACGTTGTCCCAGTGGTTCCGCGACATCGCGGGCCGCCGTCCCGGCACGATTACCAAAGTCGGCCTCCGTACCTTCGTTGATCCTCGTCTGGAAGGCGGCAAAATCAACGATGTAACGAAGGAAGATATCGTTGAAGTTATTGAATTGGGCGGCGAAGAATGGCTCTGGTATCATCCGCACAAAATTGATGTAGCTATCATCCGCGGCACGACAGCCG
>NZ_NQXW01000043.1:0-3808 GCF_002287425.1 Megasphaera sp. ASD88
ACTTCTTTACTTGGTTATATTCCTTATCATTGTACTTGCGGATACCCAGGCGGAACCGGCCCGTCGCGCCGATGACTTCGTTCCAGCGGATACGGAATTTGCCATCGCCCCGCTTAGCATGACCAATCGCGCAGGCAAAGTTGGTAATCTGCCATTCAAATTTCGAGTGCAGGAATAAATTCTGCTGCACAGTCGCCGTCGCCCCGTCGGGCGTTGTCACCTGATAAGTAATCTTTGCCTCCGGGCAGGCCGGCATTTTCTCGCTGCCTTCAAAGTAGGCCCGTTCAAAATTAACAATTTTAAAGGGATAATCCCCTTCCGGCAGGGTCGTAAACTCCTCTGCCTCTGTGTATTCGTCGTCCCAGCTAAATGCTCTTTCTTCTGCCATATGTTATTACCTCCTTAAAATGGAACTGTATCCCGTTCCCGTAAGTCTTTCACGACCTGCACGATCGTGGGAAACGCGGCCACTAAGCAACCGCTGACAAAATCTTCTGGATAAGCCACAATCGGCATGTCTTCCGGGAAATATCCCCGCGAAGCGACGGCCTTTCGGATTTCTTCTTCTGTAATCTGTTCTCGTGCCATTAAGTCATACAAAGGCTTTAAATACGCCGGTAGATCCTCTTTCGGTGCAGCAGTCGCTGCAGGTGATGCTTGGGGCGTTTCTTCCTGCATGGGTTTCGGAACAGATGGCGGCGACTCAATTGACGGCGTTGGTATAGGCGCGGGGTCTGCGGACACCGCTTGTATCGTATTTGGGATGCAATGGGTGATCTGTGCAAACTCAAAGGGCAGGCATTCTGCCAGGCCGTGCCGGTTCTTGGCGTCCCAGTTCGGATGATGGCTCGTGTACATGACGCGCTGGCCGCCGACGACCTTTGTTTTCTTACTGCTGCCGTCCTTGGAGTCGACCTTATAGACTTCTTCCTTGTAATTGGCAAAGAGCAGCATATCAGCCCATTCTTTGACCATATCGGAGATTTTCTGCGCGCCGGCCTTGTTGAGTTTCAGCTCGTACCGGTCGTACGGTGGCTGATCGGGCCGCTCGAATTTGCGTACCATGGCATGAGCCGTCAGTACGACGTTCATGCGTGTATCCACTAAGTCCTGCAAACGGTTCAGCAGCCGGCCGAACTCTTCCTTCTCGTACATGTAGCCCTTGCCATAGCCGAAATCTTCGATGCCATTATGTTGATACTTTTTACAAATATACTCCACGCAGAGATGCTCCGCCCAGTCGACTGTATCAATGACAAGCGTCTGATACCCCTGATTGTCCTTTTTGAGGGCGTCGAGATACTGCATCAGCATAACCCACGACGATGGCCGTTCCAGCCGGTCTACGTCTAAATGGGCCGTACTGCCTTCCGTATCGATGAAGAGCGGCCGGGGAAACCGGGAGGCAAAGGTAGATTTACCAATGCCTTCCGGGCCATACACGGTGACTTTCTGATATTTCCGTATCTTCCCGGAAATGATTTTCATACTGCATTCCTCCTAAAAT
This sequence comes from Megasphaera sp. ASD88, assembly GCF_002287425.1. NCBI lineage: Bacteria > Bacillati > Bacillota > Negativicutes > Veillonellales > Veillonellaceae > Megasphaera > Megasphaera sp. ASD88. The sequence goes on from NZ_NQXW01000043.1 coordinate 1,508, forward strand.
AACGACGCATTGACGAGCAGCGTATCGACGTCCATTGTCTCCATCAACAGGTTGTATTCACGGAGCCGCGCTTCTTCCTCATATCGTGCCAGCTTCGGGCAGGTCAGGATAAAGGCCGGCTTTTCATCTGCCGATTTAGGCCGGCGGATTTCCAATTCTATCTCGACTTCCTGCAAATAGTTACTGCCTTTGATAATATCGATATTTGCCGTAAACTGCTGCGGCAGCTGTACCGTACCCTCGCCGTCTTTTGACTTAAAGGCAAAGGTATAGTTGTTGTTATCGATGCGGGAGTAGTCTGCTTCGATGTTTTGTACGAACTTGAAGTTCTGCAGATTATACAGCAGCAATTCCTTGTCCGGCACTTCGGGTGTCGTATCGCGGCGGCACTTTAAAAAGTCGATGAGCTGCTTCTGCGACAGCGGTGTATTCAATACATCAGCCCATTCATTAAACTGCAGGCTTTTGGCAAACCGATAGATCACAATGTCCCGGTTCATGTCAATAATGGAATCATCTAAAATCGCATCAAAGCCGGTGTCATGATAGCCGACAATGGTATGTTCCGAGCCGCGCGCTTCTACAATATTGACAAAGGAATCCGTAGAAAGGGCCTTATATACGGTGCCCGGATAGTTAAAGGGCTCCGTTGCTTTCCCCATGCGGATAACGGCTTCATTTCCTTGCACATTGACGTTCATATTGAGTTTCTGTTCCATAATAGTACCTCCTATGCCTGTTCTTTAGAAAACGGTAAAATAGTGAGCGATTCTTCCGGGTCCTGGGGCTTTTCCGACTGGATCGTAAAGTCGTCGGCGTTGAACTGATAGACCGACTGCTTCTTCGCCGATGTCGGCATCTTTACGTCGACGGAGCCGGACATCTTGAGCAGCGTGTCAGAATCCTTCAGCCGGGCAACCTTGATTTTTACCGTAACGACAGCTTCCGATTCGTCATTTTTTAGGCCCTGCAAAATCATGGGATAGCGGCGCATAAATTCTTTGTTCAGCGTGCCGTCACATACACTGTTAAGCGATAACTTTACTTTTTCTTTCATGGTCATGTCCTCCTTTTAAAACGTACCTACCTGCCATTGTTTTGCCGTCACAGGCGCTGCCGGTGCTTCCTGGCCCTGCACATAGCCGTCTTCGATGATGATGCTGCACGTATCGTCCGTGCCGACGCGGGTCGCAATGACCTGTAACCCTTCCTGCTCCAACCAGTCCCCGAAGGCCGCCAAGGTATGGCGGTCCATCTGCTCTAGTTTATCCATAAGGACAAAACCGCATTCCGGATTCAGGCAGCGAATAATAGCAGTGGAAACTTTTAACTGTTCGGCGCCGCTCATACAGTCCCATTTCTGGCCCTGATAGGTCAACTCGCCCTCTGTTACCGAAAGGCCGTCCAACGGCATCTGCGCTTTTTCCAGCAAATCCAGCCTGGCTTTACGAACGCCATCGATTTGCGCCGACAAGTCATTGTATTGGCCGGATAGTTCGTCTGCTTCCTGCTGGGCCCGTACTTTGTCGGCATTGGCCCGCACCTTGACGTTAATCGCGTCGATATTGGCAATACTCGCTTCCAGCTCTGCCGTGCCTTCGTCCTGTAGTTCCGCAACGGTCTTTTGAGCCGTTTCGATGTTGGCAGCCAATGTCTCTGCCTGTCCGGTATATTGCGCCAGCTGCGCCTGCAGTTCAGCAATTTTTTCCTCTATCCGGCTTTTATCCTTTAGCATTGCGGCCAGCTGATCCCGCTTCCGCTGGTTCTCGCCGTTACGAGCCAGGATGTCCTGCTGCCGGCGGATCAGATCGGCGGCGCTGACCGGTTCGTCCGGCGCATCGGGATAGTATTCCATTTCCTCGACGTGCTTGCGTTTCCGGTCTGCAATGCGGCCAATCTCGAGACGCTGGTTATATAAGGACTGTTCCTGCCGTTCGAGGCCTGCCAGTTCGTCGCCGATGCCGATAATCTTTAGCAGCGTGTCGGCTTTTTCTTTGTTCGACGCCTGCATAAACTTCGGCAGATTCAAAGCCAGTTTCTCAATAAAACTATCTAAAAGACGCTGACCCGCTTTCTGGCCCGTTGGGTCAATAACATGCAGTGCGGAAGACTTTCCCTTTCGTTCAACGATCAGGCCGTTGCTCAGCTCAATATGGATACGCGGCGGAATGACACTTTCGCGCCGCTGGGCGTCCGACGGCCGCAGCTTATCGCCGCCCAAGGCCCAGGCAATAGCATCCAGCACAGAGGTCTTGCCCTGGCCGTTGTTGCCGCCGATGACCGTCAGGCCGGTTTCCGTCG
>NZ_NQXW01000044.1:0-3679 GCF_002287425.1 Megasphaera sp. ASD88
AACGAAGGCCTGTCCATACTGGAAAATGCCGGGAAGGCCGGGCTTCCTATTCCGAAAAAATTGCGAGATACGCTAGAGCAGCTGGCAAATGAGAAAGGAGCAAAACCATGAAAGTATTTATTAATCCTGGTCATGCGCCGAATGGCAAGCCCGATCCGGGCGCGGTAAACGCTAAAACAGGCCTGCGCGAATCAGACGTCGCGGCCGCCGTAGGCAACGCTGTGGCGCAGTATCTTATCAACGCTGGCGTGGCAGCGGTAGTGCTACAGCATGACAACCTGGCTACGGTTTGTGATACTGCAAATGCCAGCGGTGCCGATTTATTTATTTCTATCCACTGCAATGCGGCAGACTCTGCCGCGGCCTTGGGCACAGAGACGTACTGTTACCCCGGTTCTGCTGCTGGCGAAATGTTGGCCAAGGCAGTACAGCGCCAAATCGTCGACAGCCTGCATACCGTGGATCGAGGGGTCAAGCTGGCGATTCCGGGACAAAACGGGCTGTATGTGCTGAATAACACGTCTATGCCGGCGATTCTCGTCGAGCTTGCGTTTATCAGCAATGACCACGACGCTGATCTGCTGGCAAACTATCAGGATGCTTTTGCACGCGCGATTGCGCGCGGCGTGACGGATTATCAGTGTATGCAATAAGGAGGTGATCTCTTTATCTGTCGTTCCATGTGGAGGAGGTGAAAACGTGGGTAATCTACTCAAACGACTGCTGTCTAAGCTGCTCGCGTCTGAGCTCGACAAACGAAAAGAGCGCCTGCGATCTAAGCTGCAGGCTCAGATCAACACGACGTCATCGAGTTGGGTCAAAACGAGAAATCAGTTGTATATTGATTTGCTGGAAATCGCCAGCGAGTCTATGATTACGAAAATGGAAAAGGAGATTTTAAAATGAACGAAGACATCAAAAACGTAGTAACGAACGCATTGGAAGAAGTATTCGAAGAATTGAAAGATAACGCGTTGGACTTTGTAGAAAACACCGTTTTTCCTTATGTAGATGCCGCAATCAACGACTTTGAGGCGGCACAGACCGCCGAAGCCGAACAGTCCGCCTCTGGCTGGGTTAAAATCCGTGCGAAGCTCATCAACACTGGTATTAATCTCGTATGGTCCGTAGCTAAAAAAGTGGTTACGAAGATTTTAGAAAAAGCTGCGGACGACGAGACGGTGCCGGCTGTGAAGTAACATTATTGTAATATGGAGAGGGCACTAAGTTGAGTTAATCATTCAGTTTAGTGCCCTCTTTTTAAATTTTGGATTTGTTGCTATTAGTTTATAAATGCTATATAATGTGTATAATAAAAGTAGTAGTCTATAGTAGGCTCATTTTAAATCAGAGGGAGGTGCACTATGAGATATCAAAAAGCAAAGCTTTTTTGGCATGCGCAAAATGGTCATAAAAAAGTTTTCTGTATTCCTTTTGATGAGAAAGAAGAATACTACACTTTTTTAAAAAAATATCACGATTGCGGCTATAGGCAAACTATCCTTACCTCTGAAATTATTTTACATTTGATGGAGTACTTTGTTATTAAAAGAAATTTGTTAGTTTACAAGATTGTATTTATGGAGGAAGATTTAGAATTATTTGAAGAAATAAACAACTTATTACGTATTATTGCTTTAAATCGTGTTTATTTTGGGAAATTGACGGAAAGAATAAAATTTTTATCTGAAAAGTCTTCCATTGAAATCAAACGAATCTACTTTAAAGGAAGAAATGAAAAGAATGAAGCTGTAGATTTTTATTTACAAGCAAACGGTATAATAGGTATAAATGAACAATGCTATGAAGCTATTTCTAATGAAATAGGTCGCCAAATTATGGAGGACTTGTTTTAATGTTGCAAAAAATAGGTGCATTCTTTAGGCCATTTATTTTGACGTTGATTGGAATAATTGCAGTAAACTATATAAATATTTTTAATTATATTTCATTTATACCTCGGGATAGAGTATTTATTATTTGTTTACCGTTGTATGTTGGTGCATTAGATTTTTTATTGCGGGAAATAGTAGGCTTTGCACGAAAAAATTTTGTTTCTGAAATTAATGTCCTTTTTTCTATTAAAGATACAATTGCTAGTAAAGAAACAACACCGGTTATTAAATTTAATATGGAAGATTTAGCTGAAATAAGAGTTGTAATACAAGTATCGGGTAAGAAAGCACACTTTATAGGTACAAAGCTGGTTATTCCTAATATTGGTTTTGCAACTATGCAACTTAGTAAAAAAGATGATATAGCAAGTGTTGACATAGATGGAAATTTAATTATCAAATTGGAAGATGTATTTGGTAGTGTTGAGGAAAGAACTATCGCATCAACAAAATTTGATATTTTATTTATTCGGGAACCTGTGGAATCTGAAAGAAAAATAGACGTGGGCGCAAAATTTATCGATAATTGCCGATTTTATAAAAGAAGAATAATTTACCGAGGAAATAAATTTAGAATAATGGGAGACGAAAAGTAATGTCGACAACGAGATGGCTTGATTCTAAAACTAAAGATTTGGATAGTGCGATTGATTTGCTTATAGATCATGTCGAGGATGATAGTACTGGAAATATTTTATGGGTAGGATGGCGTCTGAAAAAAGTATTTGAGGAAAACCAAAGTATTCGATTAAATGGTAGAGATATAAAATACAATTTAATAAAATGTAGATATGAACAAATTAGCAGTGGAGAAACACCTATAGAAGATAGAACTGTTAATAAGACAACATCTATTATTGTATATTATAATGGCGTATCTATTAATTATATTATAGATCAGAATTCTTCTGCCCAAAAGATGTTGCGAAAATTGTTATCATATACAGGGAAAAATGAGATAACTAGAAATGTATATAATTTTACTACTGACTTTTTTATTTGGCTTATTGGTAAAGTGTACAATTCGGACAATGTTATTGAAGCGAATAATGATGATATATCAAGTTTGCGATTGGAATCTATAAAAGGCGTTAAAGGTGATACAGAAGATTTGCAAACTAAAGTTACAGCAGCCGGCGAGTCAGTAATGAATATTATTAGTACGTTATCGTTTTTATTAGAAAGTAAAAGGTTAGAGCAAATAAAAATAGAATTTAGCTATGCTGATCATGAGAAGATAAGCTTAATTTTAAAGAATGGTACGGTTTCTATTGATTTTGCACCTTATCAGGGCTGTTTTGAGAATGAAACTGAGGATTTAATACTGGCCCAAATATACTTACTAGTATATTTGGAGATATTACCTATTCTTTACCAAGAATATCAAAGCGATATAATAAATGGTATTTGGGGTGAAAATGCGTATAAAAAGTTTATGAAAAATGTTGCAGAGGAAATTACTCAAAGAATTGATAACAAAATAGGGATATTATCCGCGAACTCTCATAATTAACAGTATATTACGATGTGGCGGAAAAAAGAATAAATCAAGTAAAATAAAAATAGGGCACTAAGCTGATACATGATCGGCCTAGTGCCCTCTTTTTTGTTAACCATATTAACGTTAAAATAACTTTAAAGAGGCTGATAGGCTGTAAAGGTAGTGTCAAGTATTTTTCGCAAAATGGTTTGCAGGCCCTGATATGAGTGAAGTCACCCAGCAATGGAGGTATCCTCCAGAGCCGCCTGTAGGTGCTTCATGTTCATGTACTTCTTGTTGCCCC
>NZ_NQXW01000045.1:0-3485 GCF_002287425.1 Megasphaera sp. ASD88
TAGAATGGATGTGATCCATAGTGATTGCTCCTTTGTTGATGATTTCTCGCAAAACCATTTTAACATGAAGCTTCACTATGGATTTTTGTTTTTTGATTACCTGTTCAAATTCATTTTACAATTAACCTTCAATATATTTTGATCTTTTAGAAACATTGCCACAGCCTAATTCTTTTGATGGAGTTGTACATTATTTGATGGAAGAAAATATAATCGCAAAGCAAGATAATGGATTATATGCTATTACTAATTTAGGTGCCATTGTATTAGCAAAAGATTTAAGGCATTTTAAAACATTAAAAAGAAAGGCTGTACGAGTAGTACAGTATGAAAATACTAATAGAATGAATATGCTTCGAGATGAAATCTTTTTTGGAGGTTATGCGGTTGTTTTTGAGAAGTTAATTAAGTTTATAGAAGCTTTAGTACCTATGAGAGAAGAGTTTATTAGTGGTGTACGTAAGAAAAATGTAGCTTATCCAATTTCAGCTGTTCGTGAAACTGTTGCTAATGCCCTGATCCATCAAGATTTTTTTGTTTCAGGAGCGGGGCCATTAGTAGAAATTTTTAGCAATCGAATTGAAGTAACAAATCCTGGGGATTCTTTGGTTAATATAAAAAGAATTATTGATAATCCTCCAAAGTCACGGAATGAAAAGCTGGCTTCCCTGTTGAGAGAATTGGGTCTTTGTGAGGAATTGGGAAGTGGTTGGGATAGAATTGTTTTAAGCTGTGAATATAAACAACTGCCAGCCCCTAAAATAGAAACGTTTTCTGATGATACCCGAGTTACACTGTTTTCTGAAGTATCATTTACCGGTTTGTCTATGGATGATAAGTTGTGGGCTTGTTATTTACATGCCTGTGTTAAATATGTCCAGAGCGAACAGGTTACGAATCGTTCGTTGCGGGAAAGATTCGGTTTGAGTGAAAAAAATGCTGGCAGCATATCGCGATTAATAAAGGAAGCTGTAAATCAAAAATACATTAAACCAGTAGATCCAAATACAGCTCCACGATACATGAGGTATATTCCTATATGGGCATAAACTTAACTTGCCGGTAATTTGCAGAGGATGTATACTGTGCAGAGTAAATGGAATAACTGTGCGAGTTTTTAACTTGCTGGCAATTTGCAGAGTATGTGTACTGTGTGGGGCGAATGGGATAACTGTGCGAGTTTTTAACTTGCTGGCAATTTGCAGAGTATGTGTACTGCGTGGAGTGAATGGGATAACTGTGCGAGTTTTTAACTTGCTGGTAACTTGCAGCGACATGGCGAACCATTAGTAGAAAAGGAATTGTGAGCCGTAATACATGAATAAAAATAGAACTAGTAAATTCATCGCTTTAATTTTGCGTCATAAGCCGGAAGTTATCGGCATTTCTCTGGACGAGCATGGCTGGGCTGAGGTCGATGCATTGGTTGCCGGCATTGCAGAGCGGCAGCCTTTTACGAGGGAAATGCTGGAAGACATCGTGCAGACCGATAGTAAAGGGCGATATTCTTTTAATGCAGACAAGACCTTGATTCGAGCTAACCAGGGCCATTCTGTTCCCGTTGACGTGGAATTGGAACGAAAGCGGCCGCCTGTCGTATTGTGGCATGGGACGGGCGAGAAATACGCGGCGGCTATTGACGTACAGGGATTGATTGCCAAGTCGCGTCTGTACGTGCATTTATCCGCTGATTACGAAACGGCTGTCGCCGTAGGCCGCAGGCATGGCCGGCCTGTTGTATATCAAATAGATACGGACGCCATGGCGGCGGACGGCTATGTATTTTACCTGTCCGTCAACGGCGTGTGGCTGACAAAGGCTGTTCCTGCGAAATACATAAAGCGCGTGCCGGATGGTAAAAAGATTAAATAGCGATAGAAAAAATCTCCTCGTGAAGCTGGTTATCAGTTCATGAGGAGATTTTCGTATTGAGAGGCAACGAGTTAAATGGGGCTGTTTTTTATGTTTGCAATAGCCTGCTCCATAATTCCCGGCACGTCGGCGCCGACGATATCCAGATTTTCTGCCGCAAAGCAGAGGACTTGCGGAATGCCGTAGTAAAGCGTGGCCAGAGATTTTACGTAGTCGTAGCCCAGGTTGTATGGGCCGATGGGGCCGCCGGCCGTCGTCACGTAGAGAATGCGGCCGGCCCGGCACAGGCCGACGGGGATTCCTTCTGGCGAATACGTGAAAGTGACGCCCAATACGGTAATCTGCTCAAAGTATACGCGCAGGATAGAAGGGAAGGCCAAGTCCCAATAGGGGGCGGCAATGACGATGTCATCTGCTGCGGCAAACTGATGGGCGTAGTCGAACATTGGCGACGACATCGTATGAGAGGCGATAAGGGCGTCTCTTTCTTTCAGATGTTCCCAGTCAAGGGGGTGAAGGGGTTCCTGATACAGATTGATTTCCGTTACCGTTCCGGATACTTTTTTCAATACTTCCTGAGCCAATGCAAGAGTACGGGATTGAGGGCGGGGGCAGGCATTGATGAATAAAATGTTTTTCATGAGATATCTCTCCTGTTCATAAGATTACCTTTACTATAGGATATGCTGCAGGCTGTGTATATGTCGGGGCATGCAAAATGCAGTGTGTCAGACCGAATCGGGAAACAGGCTGGCGATCAGTTCTTCGATTCGCTGGGCGTCCCTGGCTTTTTCCGCTTTCTTTTGCTGTTTGAGCAGGGCGCGCCGTTTATTGCGGCGCATATGCCGGTCCGGTCTTTCCATGCGGCGCTTCGTGTAGGTCAGGAACTCCTGCATGACCGGCGGCAGCTGCTCGAAGGGGATTTCCTTTCTCGACGTGCACAGCTCGTGCAGATATACGTAACCCAGGGCGTAGCAAATCGATTCGACGTAGAAATCTTGAATATGGTAGCGGGCGTACTGCTCATATACAGCCGCCTTGGGCCGAGCCGGTATATCCTGCGTATTTTTGTGATACAAGAGAATCGTGTCGTCCAGGGCGGATTGATGGAGAGCCCACGATTCCGCGGCAGTTTTTATGATGATAAATCCCAGCTTACAGCGGCACGTCACGCCCGTTTGCCGGCAAAAGAGGTCGATGTCGTCTTTTTCATGCTGAAAGAGAGCTGCTAACGATTCGGGATAGGTTGCGTAAGTGGATCTGTACTGCATAGCCCTCGTGCCTCCCTGTGACGTATTTCTGATAGATATATTCTAATTCCATCGTACCAGCCAGAGAGAGCCTGTGAAAAAATCTCTGTAAACATAGATCTTCTATGATACTCGGTAAGCTGAAAGCGAAGAGCCTGTGAAAAAATCTCTGTAAACATAGATCTTCTATGATACTCGGTAAGCTGAAAGCGAATTTGAGAACTTTCAGCTCATGATTTATATATAACAACACATGCTGAACATGTCAAGTACAGACAGGATTTTCGCCTGCTTTTGCCAGCTATGCGTTACTCTGGGAGTCGGCCTTCGTACATTATGCTCAGTTCCCCATACACCTGTCCC
>NZ_NQXW01000046.1:0-2882 GCF_002287425.1 Megasphaera sp. ASD88
TCTTATCCGGGTGTCGGCTGTCCGCCGGATAGATCCACTGCGTCGTCAGGGATAACGGCCCCTGCAGAGGCAATTCCGGCGTATATTTTACAAGGCAGGCCATAAATTTCTGCCGGGCGTCTTTCACGCTCTGCGGCTCGTAAGAATACGGCTTACCGTTACGCACGCCCCATTTCTTCATCTGGTGCGTCGCCGACGGCAATTTCATGGGAATAAAAAATTGAATCCTCATGCCTTCCTCAGCTCCTGTTCCGCTTTCCGTAACCAATGATTTATGATAATGTCTATGCAACGGCCTTGATCGCATTCGGCGAGTTCTACAATGTTTCCATCTTTATCCCCTAGCGGGCAGAAGCTGCAGTCTGCGATTTCATCGATGACCATCTGCAACGCTTTTTTATAAATTTTCTTTTTCAACATTTTCACCTGCTTTTTCTTGTGCTGACACCTATATGGTCCTGGTTCAGGACGAAAAAGGGTGTTAAAAGAAAATGGCTTACTTCGTGCCATTTTTTTAACCCTTTTTTGTCCAAGGACCCTACCGGACATTATACGGACAGACATTTAATATATATAATAGCTGTCCGTCCATTTTGTCCGTATTTTTATGCGGACATTTAAGCGGCTTGTCCGTATAAATATTTGTCCATATACACCACGGACAAGATGGACAAGTTTATAAATGTCCAGATTCATTCATCTATTGTTAACCTTTAATTTCTTCTTTTTTCGTTATTTTTCCATTGCTTAACTCAAACTCGTCAACCTCTTTTAAGTATCTCCGGATTGTGCGTTCCGTCGTATCCATATAATTTGCCATATCGGCTACGGTGACGCTGCCATTGATTAAGCAGGCATTATATGCGCTTTCAAGCTGCTGTTTTTTCGACTCTTTTCGCTTTTGCCGTGTTTCCTGGCTTTTCTTCCATGGATCTTTCTCTATACTGGGTGTCAGCCCCGCCAGAAATCCCGTATCGTCGATTTTATGAACGGGATACTCAAACCATAGATTCAGCGGCTCAAAGGCCTTAAATTCGCGCAGCGTGCCCTCAATGCGCCACGCCGTGCCCGGAAGGCCGACCTGGTCAGTTTCGAGCTGTATCATATCAAGCAACGCGTCGGCGTCGCGAGCAAAGACGCCGGAGCCGCTGGCCCGGTCCATGGAACGCTTGCCGCCCTGGGCGCCCTTACTGTGATGATGGCAGTAGATCACAGCGCAATTTAGCTCCGTACACACCTTGTCGAATTGATTGCAGAAGTGCGCCATCTGGTCGGCGCTGTTCTCGTCGCCTGTAATAATCTTATAGATCGGGTCAATGATAATCGCCATGTAATTTTTCTTGGCCGCCCGGCGGATAAGCTTCGGCGCCAGCTTATCCATAGGAAGGGATTTGCCGCGCAGGTTCCAGATGTCGATATTGCTGATACTCTGCGCCGGCCAGCCCAGGGCGTCGTATACATCCTTGAAACGGTGCAGGCAGCTCGCCCGGTCGAGTTCCAGATTGACGTACAACACTTTGCCCTGGGCGCAGTCCCATTGTAGCCATTTACGGCCTTCAGCAATGGCGGCTACCAGTTCAATCAAAGCATAGGACTTCCCGGCCTTCGACGGCCCGGCAATCATCATTTTATGGCCCTGCCGCAGTACGCCGTCGATGAGGGCCGGCGATAAGGGCGGCATATGGTTCCAGACATCGCGCAGGCTTTCCGGATCGGGCAGATCGTCGTTGACAGCTTCGACCCAGTCGCGCCACTCTACAAAGCTTTCCTTGCCGATATTCGTATCGATAAGATACTGCTTTTTGCCGTTACGCAGTACGCCAGGCATCCGGGACAGGCGCGACGGGTTCCGGTTCTGCTGGTCGATGTCCAGGCCGTTCTTGCGGCATACGTGATACAGATAGTCGACACGCTTGCGGTATTCCTCGTAATTGGCAGCGTCGATATGGACGATGGCATGGACGCTCTTGCCGCCGCTGTACACGAGGCAGGCCACAGGCAGTTCCAGCTGCCGGATAATTTCGTTCTGTTTCTCCGGCTCCATATTGTCCGATTCGACAAGGGCATATTTGTAATCCGTCACGTTTTCGTTCCGGACACCTTTGCCGTCGAGGGCATTGAAGCGAATCCACGCGCCGACCCTAGGGTTATAGTCCCCCAATACAGCGCCGATGTCGCCGTCGCAGACCGTCAGTTCTTCGATGAGTTCACCGGCCGTGCGTTTGAAGTTGCCTTTGCTTGGCAAAAACTTCCCGTCTTTTTCCCATGACGACGTAACATAGCCGACGTAATCGGTACTGTCAAAGAGCGTCGTAAGGTATGTGGTTAAATCCTTTACAGGGTCCCAGTCGTCGCCTGGCTCCTGCAGTTCCCGTCCTTCAATCCATCGCTGGTCGATGATAACCTGCTCGTCTTTAGCGATAATCATATCGTCCCAGTCATAGGCATGGCCGCCGTCGGTCTGGCTGCGCCAGCCGCCTTTTTTGGCCATATCGACAATCGTCGCCCCTGTAACCGGGCTGTCTGTACCGGTAAAGGTCCGCCATTTCTGCACGCACTCGCCGGCGTGATACCGTCCGCCGTCGCGGCGGCTCCACGCATCCCAATCTGAGACGTCATAACCTTCGATTTTAAGGGCCATACCGACCTGTACCCATTCCTGATAGGTACAAAATGACGGGTCGATGTAGTCCAACAATGGCAGTAAGTTGATCTTGCTATGTTCCATACGTCATTCCTCCGTTATGCCGGCACATACGTCGCCGGCGTAATATCCCGCGGAATCCGCCAGCCGCAGGCCGCGATCCGGCCAATCATCTGCGTGGCTGCTGTAAAGCTCCACGTCCCTACATGCTGGAACCCGCGGGCTTCAAGTAACCGGA
>NZ_NQXW01000047.1:0-2752 GCF_002287425.1 Megasphaera sp. ASD88
CGGCTGTCGTGCCGCGGATGATAGCTACATCAATTTTGTGCGGATGATACCAGAGCCATTCTTCGCCGCCCAATTCAATAACTTCAACGATATCTTCCTTCGTTACATCGTTGATTTTGCCGCCTTCTACACGGGGATCGACGAAGGTACGGAGACCTACTTTGGTAATCGTGCCGGGACGGCGGCCCGCGATGTCGCGGAACCATTGGGAAATCGTACCCTGCGGCAGGTTGTAGGCTTCTACCTTATTGTTGTTGATCAATTCGCCGAGACGCGGGGACAAGTTGAAATGACCGCCGATAATGCGTTTCATCAAACCTTCTTCGCCGAGGTGGTTCAGGCCGCGTTCGCCGCTGTCGCCCTGACCAGCCGCATATACGATAGACAAATCCTTCGGCGTGCCGTTGGCTTTAAACGAAGCCTGGATTTCCTTCAATACGGCTTCTGCAAGCAAGCCACCGACAAAACCGCTCGTTGCTAACATGGAACCATCTTTAATCTGCTGAACCGCTTCAGCAGCCGTTACAAATTTTGCCATGATGAGCATCTCCTCCCATTCTATACTTCAACAAACGTCTATATATAAATCGTTTAGTGGAGCCCTGTTACAGAGTAGATAAAGATGATGACGAATACAGTGAAGGTCTTCAATACCGTAATCGCAAAGATATCTTTATACGATTCTTTATGGGTCAGGCCGCAAACTGCGAGCAGCGTGATAACCGCGCCATTATGAGGCAAGGTATCCAAACCGCCGGAAGCCATGGAGGCGACGCGGTGAAGGATTTCCGGACCCATGCCGATAGACTGACCCCAAGCGAGCCAATCCTGAGCCATCAGTTCCAAAGCGATAGCCAAACCGCCGGAAGCGGAGCCTGTAATACCGGCCAGTACCGTTACGCTGACAGCTTCAGATACGAGCGGCGTGCCGCCGATATGGATGCCGATGAGGAAGTTAGCAACTTCAGCGAAGCCCGGAAGCTGGGAGATAACGTTACCATAACCAACTTCGGATGCCGTGTTCATAATAGCGAGCAGGGAGCCGATAGCACCGGCGTTGAGGATCTTGGACATGCCGTCGACCGTCTTGATTTCGCGCCAGCCGACAACCAAGGCTACCAAAATACCGCTTACGAGAGCGATGATAAGGGCCCAGATACTAGCTACGTTCTGAACCTTAGCAGCTACAAGGGGAACGCCCTTCATGGAATGGAAGGGTTCCAAAATAGCCGGGTTCCACGTAACCAATTCCGTAATGGCGAAGTTGACGACCAATACCGTTACCAACGGCAGGCAGGCAACATACCAGGGGAACAATCTTGCGTTCGGATCGATAACCGGTTCGTTTGTCGTGTGGTTGCCGTAGCCTTCGCCCTTGGCAATCGCAGCTTTCAAACGATGGGTTACGTAGACAATACCTAAGCCGTAAATAATAGCCGAGCCGATGAAGCCGGCAAGAGGACCGGCATAGAGGTTCGTGCCGAAATATGTCGTCGGAATAACGTTCTGAATCTGCGGAGTGCCCGGCAAGGCGTCCATCGTAGCCGTAAACGCGCCGAGGGCAATGCAGACCGGGATTAAACGTTTCGGATAATTTGCTTCTTTAAAGAGAGCCGCAGCAAAGGGATATACTGCGAATACAACGACGAACAAGAGAACGCCGCCATAGGTCAGGATCGAACCTGCCAATACGATGGAGAGAACGGCTTTAGCCGGTTCTTTGCCCAAGCCATTGATGATGGCGCTGGCCAAGCCGCGGGCCAATCCAGTTTCTTCCATGACTTTACCAAAAATAGCACCTAACATGAATACCGGGAAGTACGATTTGATGTACGTTACAGCCTTGCCCATGAACAATTCGGTGTACGAAGGCATAACGTCAAGGCCAGTCAAGGTAGCCGCCAAGATAGCCATGATTGGAGCCATCATGATAACGGAGAAGCCACGGTATGCAAAGGTCATCAAGCCAATCAAGCTCAGCAGAATAACGAGAATGTTAAAATCCATATGTCTCTCATCTCCTTTACCAATATAAAGTTTTAAAAAGTGAAAACAGTAACAAGTTAAGTCATGACAAATGTACGCTTTACATTTAACGAATGCATTCTATGCTTTCATGATAGCACTTTCTATGAGGCAAAGTAAAACGACGTGTCTTCATTTTTTATATGAAAATCATTCAATAATTCATATTTTCATTCATCTTTCTAGGTTAAACGTTTGATGTTTTGCATATTTGCCTTTTTATGGCAATAAAATAATGAGTTTTTGTCCAATGAATGCAAATAATGCAATCGGACAAAAACTCATTGACAAGTTTATTTTTTTATAAACGTTTGAATCATGTCTAAAAACAGCTGCATAGGCGTGGAAATGAATTTTTCCTTGCGATAGGCTAGCGTCGGAATCCAGGGAAATTCCGGGTCCGTCAAGTGAATCTGCACGACCTTTCCATCGCAGATCTTATCGATGACCGGCTTGGGCAGAATGGTAATCCCATTGCCGCAGTTTATGGCTTCAATAAGCAGATCCCACTGCCCGCTCTCCATGACGATATTCGGGGAAAAACCAGCTTTATGGCAGTTGTTGATAATGCTGTCATGAAGCATGAACGTATTATTCAGTGGCGAATTTACAATACAAGTGCAACACCTATAAAAAATGACACATAGGTTTCTGATATAATAATGCTACCAAACAAAATCTATATCTCGGAGGAAACCTATGTGCCACTATCATCATCTTACTCTAT
>NZ_NQXW01000048.1:0-2173 GCF_002287425.1 Megasphaera sp. ASD88
CTGACGTAGACGTAGGCCGACTGGGCTGAGGCGCTTCTACAGCCGGCATAGCTGCTGGTTCTTCCAGCCAATCCGGCAGCGCCCCTGCAAAATGAATAAAGCCGCCAGCAGGCAGACTCCTATGAAACGAATCGAAGGATTACACAAACCAGAAGTCACAGGCAGTGTTGAACGAATCGAAGGATTACACAAACCAGAAGTCACAGGCAGTGTTGAATGAATCGAAGGATTACACGAACCAGAAGTCACAGGCAGTGTTGAACGAGTCAAAAGATTACACTAACAACCAAGTTGCTATTGAAAAAGCTGAACGTGTAGCAACTGATGAAGAACATGATCGACAGATTGGCGTTATTAATGCGCAAATCGGAGCAGTAAGCGAAACGGATCTTGGTTTGACTAATGGTGAAAAGACACTTGTGGGCGGTATAAATGCGAATAGTGCAGCTATTGCTCAAAACCGTCAAGATATCAACAACTTGAACCACCGTGTCGATAACCTCGACAGCCGCATCGACAAGGTCGGCGCAGGCGCAGCTGCCTTGGCGGCTTTACATCCGCTGGATTTCGACCCGGACGCTAAGTGGGACTTTGCAGCCGGTTATGGCAACTATAACGGCGAAAATGCCGTTGCTGTCGGTACGTTCTATCGTCCCAATGAAGATACGATGTTCAGCGTCGGCGGTACCTTCGGCAATGGGGAAAACATGATTAATGCTGGCGTATCGCTGAAAATCGGTGCAGGCTCCAGCCATGTCACGACGTCCCGGACGGCCATGGCCAAGGAAATCAAGTCCATGCGCGACATCGTAGCCAAGCAGGATGCGCAGATCCAGAAATTGACGGCTATGGTCAACGCATTAGTCGGCGTACAGACGGAAACGGATACGACGACCATGTTCCCGGATGTACCGGAAAACCACTGGGCATACGAAGCTGTCGCAGCCATGGCTAAGAGCGGCCTGGTCAAGGGCTATCCGGACGGCGAATTCAAGGGCGACCGCAACATGACGCGGTATGAATTTGCCCAGATTGTCTACAATGCTATCCAAGCCGGCGCAGAAGTAGATGCTCGTCTGGTAGAAGAATTCAAGCCGGAATTGGAATACTTCCACATCGCTACCGTCGCGAAGGATAAAGACGGCAACCCGACGATTGAACGCGTACGGGCTAACTAATTTCATACAAAAGGGAATAGCGCTCAGTTCATAGCTGACGCAGCACAAGTAAAACGAGTCGGGGGAAACCTCGGCTCGTTTTTTTCTATCATTTTATTTGTTTAAAGGAGGAATTTTCCATGAATCAGACCATGCGCCGGTGGATTGACCGGGCTCAGAAAGGTGAAGAAGAGGCTGTATTAATGATATTGCAGCAGTTCCGTCCCTTGATTTACAAGTATGCTTGTCGTTATCAGTATTGTTATGATTCATTGGACGAGGCCATATCGGTGGCGCAATTAGCTATGCTCGAATGTATTCACGCTTTTGACATGTCCGGTAGCGAGGAAGTTCACAAGGCCTTTCGCCGGGCTGTAGACAGAGTCTTTAAAAGGGATAGCAGACGGTTTCGGACGTATGCCGAGATAATAGAGCATATGCTTCATGTCGACGAGGTTATCGAGGCGTTGGGAATATCTGGCGGCGATGAGCAAGACCCGCAGCGCCGAGCCGTTGCAGCGGAATTGCAGGAAAAGGTTCGCCAGTGTTTGGCTCACTTGACCGAGAAAGAACGGCAATTTCTCCATCTGCGGTATCATGCTGACCTGACATATGCTGATATAGCCCGCCGCTGCGGTCTGTCCCTGTCGCAGACGCACAAGCTGACCCAAGCGGCCATGGCGAAGTTTTGCGACATAATGCATCGATATGACATACATCCGTTGAACGGCGAAGAGGCGTAAGGAGGATATACAAACAGAGACGGCGTCAGAATGACGGTCCGTCTCTGTTTGCAGTTAAAAAGAGCCTGTGAAAAAATCTCTGTAAACATAGATCTTCTATGATACTTGGTAAGCTGAAAGCGAATTTGAGAACTTTCAGCTCATGGTTTATATATAACAACACATGCTGAACATGTCAAGTACAGACAGGATTTTCGCCTGCTTTTGCCAGCTATGCGTTACTCTGGGAGTCGGCCTTCGTACATTATGCTCAGTTCCCCATACACCTGTCCC
>NZ_NQXW01000049.1:0-2113 GCF_002287425.1 Megasphaera sp. ASD88
GGACGCCTGGCCCGTTACTAACGATTCCATATTTGTGTTGAAAAAGTCTGTACTGAGAGAAAGAATCTGTTGTATAATGTTCATGAGAAGGACTCCTTTGCGTGAGATTGTGGTGATTTCATTATACCAAAGAAGTTCCTTCTCTTTTTATATGTTCTTCACTTTTGTGCAGTAAAGTTTTCCCACAATTATTTTACACTAACCCGGCAGCTTTACCGATTATCTACCTTTTCCGGATACAAATCATGCTGGGACAGGCGCTGCCAAGCTACCTGCTCCCACGGTGTGCCTTTGCGGCCGTAATTGCAGTACGGATCGATGCTGATGCCGCCGCGGGGCAGAAATTTGCCCCACACCTCAATATATTTCGGGTTCATGAGGGCGATCAAGTCGTCCATGATGATATTGACGCAGTCTTCATGGAAATCGCCGCGGTTGCGGAAGCTGAACAGGTACAGCTTCAGCGACTTGCTTTCGACCATCTTTTGGTCCGGCACATAGGAAATATAAATCGTCGCGTAGTCAGGCTGGCCTGTCTTGGGGCACAGGCTGGTAAATTCCGGGCAGTTGAATTTGACAAAATAATCCCGGCCGGGATGCTTGTTGTCAAAGGTTTCCAGCAGTCCCGGGTCATAATCCTGACGATACGTCGTATGCTGACTCCCCAACGAAGCCAGCTGGCTTAATTCTTCACTTGTTCTGTTCATATATGCTCCTTATTGACACGATATGCCTTGGTCAAGGCGTGGATGAGAAATACGCCGCAGAGAGCCGGCAGAAATTGTCCTGCCGACAACGACGCGACGAGCATGCCGTAGGGAAGGCCAAATAAGTAGGACAGCCACAGGCTGACGCCCAGCGACGGAACCCACCAGATCGGCAGAGCCGCAAGCCAGACATTCCAGCCCCGCAGGCGGACCTGCACGATGAGCCACGTCGTCAGCCAGCCGACCAAACAGCCGCCGGCCATATCCAGCAGTCCCAGGCCGCCAAACAAGAAATTAGCGGCAAAGTTTGCAATCCCCATAGGCACGACCAGGAAGGGGTACACGAAAGCCAATGCATACAAGGCTGTGGCGATTCGGATTTGATAGGGACCAAAGGAAACGCCCTGCGTCACATACAGCAGGACGACATACAAGGCAATGACCATACTGGAAATAGTCATGCGTTTCGTATTTGCTAGGAAATTATACATCAGCGCCGCCTCCCTTCATTTCATTACAATTAAAAAACGGGCTTGTCCAAAGGCAAACCCGTCGGCATACATACATAAAAATTCATGTCATGTACAGCTTCCTAGTTTTGTTTACCGACAGGATGGATTGCGAACTGTCTTGTGAAATTATGGTACTACCAAATTACCTTGCCCAATACGTGATCCACAGGAACGGGGCCGATAAAGCGGCTGTCGCTGCTGTGGTTGCGGTTGTCCCCCATGCAGAATACATAGCCTTCGGGAATCTTGATTTCGTCCTTGCGGCTGTAATTCATGGGCTCGTTGATATACGGCTCGTCCAAGGGCTCGCCGTTGCGCCATACCTTGCCGTCGCGGAAGGCCAGCGTATCGCCGGGCCGGCCGATGACCCGCTTGACCCAGACGTTTTTTGTCTGCAAGTCATGATTGAAAAAGGCCAGGTAATTGTTCATAGGCTCCGTCACATCGTCTTTCCAGGTCCGCTCGTACAGCACGCGGCTGTCGATGATGACGATATCGCCGTAATCCGGCACATCGCCCATGACGTGTCCCAGCTTGGACACAATGAGGTATTCGCCGTTATGAAGCGTCGGCACCATCGATTCGCCGGACACGCGTGTCGGCTGGAAAAAGAAAATGTGAATGACCATCGCGATGGCCAACGCTATGATAATGGAATATACCCACTCATATACTTCATGCAAAATTGTATTCACAGCAAACCCTCCTTATGCACTGCATTTATTGTAACAAAGGGAGGCAGCAAAAGCAAGATGAGACGGCATACAGACAGTGTCAAGTTGTTGTGGGTATATATTTGACAGAAACATCTTGGCATGTAAATCCGGCCTTTTAGTATCTAATGTATATGGTGATATCCACTGTTTTGGATATCTTTCATCCATCTTCCGTGTA